>JBGSVR010000368.1:0-2221 GCA_041752855.1 Thermosynechococcaceae cyanobacterium | reverse complement strand
TTTCGTGATAGTCCGGTGGAGAACCCATCCAATAGCGACGACGCTCTGGGAAAAGCGATTTAATTTTTGTCTGTAAAATCTCGGTAATTGACTCTGAATTGCAAATTGCGCTGGCTGTAAGCTGCACTAAACATGCACTGGGCTGCGGTCGAAATCGCGGAAAACGGCCTGCTTCCTCGGCTAAATTATGCCAGTAGTCCACCCGAATCGCCGCGCCATAGTGAATATCGCCAGAAAGCAAAATCACCTGCTGTCGTTCGTTAAATAGCGTTTTCAAAAGCTGACATCGTGAACTGCCCTCAAGATTCCAAGAATCTCCAATGTCCATGTCAAAGGATTTTTTGTGATGCTTGCCAAACGCCTGTAGCCGATCCAAAATCTCTAGCGTAAAAACATTAGTGGGTGCAATCACCAATGTCAAAAGCGTTGAAGAACGATCCTCCTGCTGAGCCGCTTTTAGCATGGGTAATAGCTGCTGCTGGTATGCGCCAGGACTCAAAAGCTGAGGGGGTTCATCTGGGGCGCTTTCAAGGGGATAGCCTCGCTGGGTGCGGGTATCTAGCACAATCACCTCATGGGACGGTGCGCTAATGCGATAGTGCCACTTTAGAGAACGCGGCGATCGCGCAAGAACAAGACAGTCTTCCTCTAGACGAAACTCCGGTAGATCCGTAAGGGCATTGATGGACGGCAGGCCAAGCACCTGATAGATCTGTGCTAGCGCCGTCACATTCGTCCCTTGCGCCTCACACCAGGCTTCAGTAGCGGCTAAAAGCCTAGCACCAGGCTGATCTAAAACAAACTGTTCTGGCGTATTGCCCCAAGCCTGAAACATAGCGTAGGCCAGTAAGGCATTGCGTACCACCTGCCGTCCCAGCGGTTTGCCGAGTACCCTCAGACACCACGCCTGATTAATATTCCAATCATCACTGACATCATGATCGTCAAAAATCATGTAGGTGGGCACATTCGCCAGCGCCCGACGCACCGCAGATTGAGACTGAGCCGTTGCCACCAAAGATTGAACAGATTGATTCCACTCTTTAGCAGCCTTACCCGTAACGCCGACTTGATCTGCCATCGGAAATTTTAGCCGCCAGAGGCATTCTGACCAGCTAAACAAATAGCTGATGCAGTATTCACTAAACAATAAAAAGTGGCTATTGGTTTTCTGTTCGTCGCCTTGTTCACTGGCGGTTAGTCCCGCATACTGTTCGGCTAATTTCTGTCGATTTCCAGGCTGCAACTGCTCGGCTAACCCATCCACAGACTCAACTGCCAACGGTTCTGACCAGCCAAAAAGGATGGGCGCTATCTGCTGAATGCCCCACAGCAGTGGATCTGCTACTTCGTCTCCATAAATTTGATCGCCTGTAAAAAACAGATAGTGAGGCCGATCCAGAGGCTGGCTGGCAGTTTCTGCAATTATCTGATCGACAATGGGCAGGGCATCAATCCCTTTATCATGCACTTTGCGGCAGGAACCATGGAAAATCCGCAGACGATTTAAATCTAATGGGGGTAGCGAAAATGTAGGTAGGCTATGGGGAAAATAACTAACCGAAACCTCTGGAAATTCAGCAGATCTCAACGCCTGGTGCAATGACAGCACAGACGCTGAATTTAAACGAATGCCGTCATCATCACAGGAACCATCAATGACGTTGGACTTAAAGCTCAAATCATAGGCGTATAGAACCTCTGGAATGAGCGTCTCCGTTTCATTGACCTGAGCCGTGACCGCAACCACATGTAAGGCTTTACCAAGCGCAATGGTTTGGGCGATGCCTGTAAGAATGGGCTGCGATCGCACCACTTCAACCCCGTCAGATGCCATGACCCGTAGGTAGACTTGGCAGGAAGACTGTAAGGCCAGCCAAACCGTCACCGAGTTAGGCTCCACCCGTCGTAAAATTGGCCCTGCCAAAATCAAGGGGAGCTGGTCTAAGTCGAGTTGGGATGCTGCTGTCTCGATCATTGGTCTGTTCTGTCCAAGAACCACAAATCCACAGCAAGTCAGCCGATGGATTTTTAGGCGATCGCCGTCTCTTCCAACATCAGCTTTGAGCGCTTCAATGGCGTTGGAATCTCAATAGGGTAATCACCTGTAAAGCAAGCCGAGCAGAAACTGGTGGTGCTTTCACGGGTTGCCTCCAGCATTCCTTCCCAGCTCAGATAACACAGCGAATCTACCCCAATCTGCTCGGCAATCTCTGCCACA
>JBGSVR010000367.1:0-3757 GCA_041752855.1 Thermosynechococcaceae cyanobacterium | reverse complement strand
ATCAATAAATTCAGGCTGCTCACTGGGCGAGGTTAGCGGCAGAGGGATAGTTCTATATTAATTAGCTCTATTGTGCAGAATTTTATAGGTTTGGTGTGGGCTAGAGTAGCCCTGGAGCTGTTTGCTCATTAAATTTGTCTATCTTACCTGAATCGTCCCAGGATCTCACCCCATGGTTAGATTAGCGGGGTTGGCTAGATTAGCTAGATTGGGCTGATCGCTTGTCTCAACTGGGCGCATTAGGGATTAAGTCAAAAAAATTAGAATTAGGGCGGCATCAAAGATGACAATAGAGTAACCCTAATGTCGCTCGCCCATGACCTTTGCCAGTTGGATTACCGTTTCTCGCCTGTTTGCTGTCCCCATTCTGCTGTTTTGCTTACGCTTATCCACCACAGCCAATCTGATGCCTTCCGATGACATCCGCTGGATTTGCGTCGCAGCATTTTTAGTGGCAGCAGGCACCGATTGGCTAGATGGCTACGTTGCGCGACGCTTTAACCAAATTACCGACCTCGGCAAAATTCTCGATCCGCTCGTTGATAAGCTCTTAGTGTTTGCACCCCTTCTGTGCCTCATAGAGCTGCGCGAAATTCCGGCGTGGAGCGTTTTTTTAATTCTGTTTCGAGAGCTAACCATTGCGGGCTGGCGAGTGCAGCAAACCCAAATTTCGGGTGCAAACCTGTGGGGGAAGGCCAAAACCGTGAGCCAAATTGTGGCGATCGCCCTTCTGATTGCCCCGCTTCAAAATGGTGGGCATACCTTAGCGCTGGTCGTTTATGCGATCGCAGTCAGCCTCACCCTCATTTCAGGGGGCATTTACCTGTGGCCTCGGTCAGAAAACGCTTAGGATGTCAGGTCGGAGGAACTGCCAAATACGCTGGTTTCTAGCTCCATGCGCTGCTCCATGTTGCGCAGAAAGTAGCCCGTCATCATGGCAGAAGCCAGCAGCCCCGCCAGATTTTCTTTGTCGGTCACTATCTGCACATTAAACGCCTCAGAGGGCAGCACCCCCACTAAACCCTGTACGTTCTGAGAAATAATCTGCTTAATTTCTGGGCTAACAGACTTTGCAACCCGCGCCAAAACCTCAGGGGGCTGATTTTGTAAATACTTAATCAGGAAATTACTTTGGTCTTCATCCCCATCGTTGAGGATGAAATGCGCATTGTCGGGGTTAAAAGCCATAGCTGCACTCGATGAATCGCTTTATCCATTTTTACATTGCTTCTCCTCAGTATGCCCACCATTAGACAATCTCTAAAGACCGATCTAAAAATAGGCCATGCCCCTAGGCATCAGGGAGAAAGGCGCTCAATTTGCCAAACATTAGAAGAAGAAACTGCGTGCCGATAGCATAACCGATCGTGCAGGCGATTGGAGCGACCCTGCCAAAATTCAAAGTAGGTGGGCACCAAGCGATACCCACCCCAGTGAGAAGGGCGTGGAATCGGCGCATTCGCATAATCTTGCTCTAGCTGCGTCAGGCGATCTTCTAGCACCGAGCGGTCGGCAATTACCTGACTTTGATGAGACACCCAAGCCCCCAACTGGCTCCCTCTCGGACGGCTCTGGAAGTAGGCATCCGCTTCAGCCTCAGAGACAAGGCTAATGGCACCTTCAATTCTGACCTGCCGCTCTAGTTCTCCCCACCAAAACACAAGGGCTGCTGCGGGAGTTTGCGCCAGCTCTTGTCCCTTACGGCTTTGGAAGTTGCTATAAAACACGAATCCACGCTCGTCCAGGTCTTTGAGCAGCACAATACGAGCCGCAGGTTTACCTTCAGTGGTAATGGTGGCTAGCGTCATGGCATTGGGTTCAATGGCTTGGGCATTGATTGCCTGGGTAAACCAATGCCCAAACTGGAGAAAAGGGTTAGGTTCAGCGTTCGACTCTAGCAGCATCTGGTGAGAATAGTCTCGCCGTAACGCTCCAATATTGACCGATGGGTTGACCTCAGACGAAGGTAACGTACTCATAAAGGTTGATTAGGGAAGCTTCAGTAATTCAAGATCAGCCTTTACTGTATCGAAAATTTTGAGAGGATTTTCCCCTTTTAAGACAGCATCACGCTTAGCGATCGCAACTCAAAGAGGTGAAACTATTGCTGACATTAGTGAATGCCCCATCTTCGCCGCCAGCTAGAGGTAGATTCGAGCAGTGTTTGCTGCTGTTCTTGGTGGTGTCGGGCGGCAATTTCCTCAGCGCCATTGTTCAGCCTTGGGTCGCGGTAAGGAATCGCCGCCCGTGTCTGGAGATGTTCTTGCTCCATTTGCGAAAGCTGCAATAGAGACTCAGGCTGCCATGCTGCCACTGTACCTTGAGACCATTCATGGGGCACTGATTTGTTTTTAACAGGAATAGTCCCAATATAAAGACCTGCTGCCAACAGCGCAGTCCGCACCGCAGCCGAGCGCGAATAGGTTGACAGCTTTCCATCAATTGCCAAACACTTGGCTACAGCGCCTAAAAACTCTACCGTCCAGAGCTGCGGACAGCGACGCGGTGAAAACGGATCTAAGAAAATAGCGTCGGCATTGAAGCCCTGCTGCATTAGTTTTTGGATGCTTTGACGGGCATCTCCTATCAGTAGATGAGCGCTCAGATTTTTTCGTTGACAGGTTTGGGTATGGGCTAATTCCCAAAGGATTTCCTGTACTTTGTCTGACCAGTCGTTCAGCAACTCTGGCACCGTCGCACCGATGGAGACTGTTTCATCTAGCTCTAGTCCGTATACCTCAACCCGACAGTCTGGGTTAATGTGCCAGATGCGCTCTAATGCAGCCGCTGTGTTGTATCCCAGGCCATAGCAGATGTCTAGTAGTTTTAGAGTGGGGCGTTGTGCCTTATGGCATAGCTCAGTTGCATCGACAAACTTCTGAAATGCCTCTGTCTTTGCGCCTTCGGTACTGTGAAACGTTTCACCAAATTCCGCCGAGAGAAATGTGTAAGACCCGTCTTGGGTCGATTGGGGAATCCAAGCTGTCATGGTGAAGCTACGGTAAGCCTGTACTCATAATTAAATCTGACCCTCTCCCCCTTCGACAAGCTCAGGGCAACGCCCAGCCCCTCGCCCGTTCTGGGAGAGGGGAGCCGGAATTAGCCTTTTTCCCTTGGTGGGCTACGGTGTACACACAAGTATTGAAAAAATTCAAAATCCTTACACTCGCCCCCCTAGCCCCCCAAAATTGGGGGGAAATAGCCCAAGTTTTTGGTGATCTCCCCCCAAAAATGGGGGGTCGGGGGGGCTAATGCAGTGCGGAATGAGTTTATCCAGAGATGTTTGTACAGCCTGGTGGGAGAAGGATAAAGCCTTTGGCTAAGGGATGAGGGGGGAGAACTGATGTAAGAGGCTCATTGACGAATGCTATGCCTTAAACGTTGTGATAATGCGTCGCATGGCTTCTTCTACGTTGGCGCGGCTGTTAAAAGCTGAAATGCGGAAGTAGCCTTCCCCTGCCGCTCCAAATCCAGAGCCAGGTGTACCCACTACGTTGCAGGTATGCAGCAGCTTATCAAAGAAATCCCAGCTAGAAAGCCCATTGGGGGTCTGTACCCAAACGTAGGGTGCATTGACGCCGCCATACACTTTCAACCCTGCGGCGGTAAGCTGCTCTCGAATAATGGTGGCGTTTTCTAGATAGAAGCTAATCAGCGCTTTGATTTGCGCCTGCCCCTCTGGGGAGTACACCGCTTCAGCACCTCGCTGGACGATATAAGATACCCCATTAAACTTAGTAGATTGCCGACGATTCCA
>JBGSVR010000366.1:0-7578 GCA_041752855.1 Thermosynechococcaceae cyanobacterium | reverse complement strand
CTGCTCCACGACGGGTATCGGGTAAGTCTTTAAATGCGTCTAAGATGGCTAAAGTACTAATGGTGGGCAATGCCTAAATGGGGCTATTCTATTACCTTACAGGCGTTTGACTACTCTTGCTTAGAATGAAATAACCCTGGTTTTTCCCCATCCACTATTGTTTGTTTGCAAATCATAGGGATTGGAAGCAATTCCCCCTATTCCTGCTGAAATATACTCGCTCTGAGTTTTTAGGCCATTTGATTGACAAGGCTTTGATAACTTTGTAATTCTTGCTTTGTCAATTGGTAAAGTTTTCCCTGGCTTAATATTTTGATTTGGTGAATTAATTTCTACCGTACCAGTAAACTGTGTACCAAGTAATGATGTAGCTGTAATTTTAGAACTTTGATCTATGATTACACCATATGCATTCACAGTAACTCTCCCACCAAAGTCATTCCTCGAATTTGCATTAATTATACTATTCTCTAGAGCTATCAATGTATTAGTTGAAATGAAAATATTTCCCCCTTCTTTTAGTCCTGAATTAGCAGTTATAGAACTTCCATTTAACAATCTTATATCTTCTGAATCAATTTTGATATTTGCACCACCTCCAGGGAATGATGAACTGAATATAAAGCCATCATTTAGAACGATTTTATTGGATTTTATGCTTAATGTATAGGAATTATCTGCATTTAGTCCTTCATTGCCTATGCTTACAAAACCCCCTGAAAAAATATTTAGCTCAGGTGTTTCAAAAGTAAGATTTCCTGGGGTACCAGTAGATTGTTCAGGTAGACCGAAGAATGCACGTATTATTGGTACTGCTTCAGTTCCAGCATCAGACGTGATCTGTGATCGTCCATCGAGGAAATACGGGTTTCTTCCGCTAACGTTTATTGATTTTAAGGCCACAATGGTTGTATTCCCAGCATTACCTTCGGCACTTGTTCCTGAGCTGATAAGACCTCCATTAGTCACATTTACTGTCTGATCTGCTCGTATATTCACATCTCCCGAATTTCCTTTTGCACCTGAAATTGAAAAAATTGCACTTCCAAATGCTGAAGGAGTTGAACCGTCAACGTTAATTCCTTCAGCTTCAATGTTTACATTTCCAGCATTTCCAGTGTCTAATGTTCCTGATCCTATTTCCCCACCATTAAGAGCGTTTAATGTCTTCGTGAAGATCTCTACGTTACCCGCTCTTCCTCCAGAAGCGGTTCCTGTTAGAATAAAACTATATAGGTTGGGGTCTGCATTTGAATAGCCATTCACTTCTAGAAAGCTATTAGCTCTAATCGTAATTTTACCTGATGATCCTGTTTCATATGTACGACTTGCAATATTTGCCCCATTTAGTATTGAAACTTTCGGAGCCTCTATTATTATATTTCCAGCATTACTCGGTGTTAAAGTATCAGTCACTAACCTTGTAGGGAAATTATCCTCGCTTGTCCCTTGGAGATTAAGTGATTCTTGTGCGGAAATATTTATTCCTGCTCCTATCTCCAACCCTTGATTTTGAATCAATACAATAGAACCTTCATTCAGATTTATTTCCTTACCATTTAGACCAATTGATCCGCTTCCTGTACCACTAGCATCGATACTTGTTTTCTTTCCTATATTTATATTGTTAAAATTTTCAACCCCTTTCGTATCAAATATTAGCTCTGGGCTGAATGTAACTAGACCTTTACTTACACTATCTATCGTTATGTGATCAGCATTTATTGCTGCCCCTTCAAGATTGATTCCATTTCCAATCAATGCGATACTCATCCCTGGATTGGCGCGTAATCCACTATCTTCAAATCCCGCTCCGATTATTGGGGAAAAAACTGCATTCTCTGCTGTAAGGCTATGTCCTGCTCCTTGTACATTAATACTTCCTGATTCTCCATCGAATATCAATCCATAAGGCACATTTATAGTAAAGACTGATTGATTTGTATGGCTCGTAGTATCTAAAACGCTCCCGTCTGAAAATAGTAATTTATTTGCTGTGCTACCTATAAATGAACCTCCAATGCTTAGTGTTGCATTTGATCCAAAAATTAATCCATTTGGATTTAGAAAGTATAGATTTGCTGTTCCATTCGCCTTAACATCACCATTTATATATGAATTTGCTCCTCCTGTAACTCTGACAATTATATTTTGTACTTGTAGTGAATTATTAAAGTACGAAGCATATCCTGTTGGGATGGAGAAATCGCTAAAACTATGAAATAAATTTCCCCCTGAGTTAGTCCCCTTCGTTATTTCCCACGTATTTCCTTGAAGAACTACATTACTATTTGTAGGGAGTGTGTTATCAGGGGTTACTTGTGCATGGACTTGAATTTGTAAGCCTAGTATCCAGAAGATTACTAATCTAGTATAGTGTTTAACATTTATGCAAGTTTCTTTCATTTAATTTGTGTGATTACTGTGAATATCTTTTGAATAAAGGACTTGAATAATTATCTATATATTTGCTTCGTGATTCTTCTTATATATGTCTTAGTTGGTGTGGCAATATGTTGATCAAAAACAATATTATCTTTTTTCTGAATTGTTTATGAACTATATAAAGATATCACAACCTCGTCTTTCCCCATTACTTACTCGTTTCCTCCTTAAAAAAGCCCTCAACTTCGCTGTATTCTCACCACACTGATCGTAATTAATGCAACTCGATTAAAATCTAGACAACAAACAGCGTAAACGGCTCAACAGTAATGACATCGGGGAACCCTACTGACGCAACCCCAGCTCTTGAACATTTACAGGGTGTGGTTGAGCGCCTTACCTATCACTCCGAGGAAAGCGGTTATACCGTCGCTCGGCTCAAAGCCCCACGAGAGCGTGATCTTATTACCATCGTGGGCAACTTTGCCAATATCCAAGCAGGTCAGACGCTTCAGATGTCTGGTATTTGGCGCGAGCATCCCAAATTCGGTCAACAGTTTCAGGTCAAGACCTACCGCGAGACAAAACCCGCAACCCTTACAGGCATTGAGAAATACTTGGGCAGCGGACTCATCAAAGGCGTTGGCCCTGTCACAGCTAAGCGCATCGTGGCGCACTTTGGCTTAGAAACTTTAGACATCATCGAGAACCAGATTGACCGTCTCATTGAAGTCCCTGGCATTGCAAAGAAACGGGTCAAGATGATCCAAACCACCTGGGAAACGCAGAAAGCCATCAAAGAGGTGATGCTATTCCTCCAAGGGCATGGAGTCTCCACGACCTATGCCGTCAAGATCTATAAGCAGTATGGGGATGAGTCCATTACCATCGTCACCCAGAACCCCTATCGCCTTGCCACGGATATCTACGGCATTGGTTTTGTAACAGCGGACGCGATCGCCCGAGACATTGGCATTGAAGCGCACTCAGAATATAGATACCGCTGCGGAACCCTTCATGTGTTGGGAGAAGCCTCAGAAGAGGGTCATTGTTTTCTACCGCAAACTGAATTGATTGAGCGCTCTGTGAAGCGACTGACCCTCAAGGAGCATCAACCCAAAGCAGATCAGGTTGAATTTTGTATCCACTGCATGATCCGTGATGGTGAACTGATTGGCGAGAAAGGGACAGAGGGATTTGAGGGGCAAACACTGTACTATGCCCCGTCCTTTTTCCAGTCAGAGTATCGGCTTGCCCAACGGCTGCGACAGCTATTGCTGACTCCAGTGGATGTGGATCTAGAGCGAGTGCGGCGCTGGATTGAGCGGTTTACCGAAAAAGCTGGTTTACCGCTCTCACAGCAACAGCGTCAGGCTGTGGAGATGGCAGCGAGTCAACGGATCCTAATTTTGACGGGAGGCCCCGGCACAGGGAAGACCTTTACGACCCGAACCATCGTGGCGCTGTGGAAAGCGATGGGTAAAGAGATTGCCCTCGCTTCGCCTACAGGTCGCGCTGCCCAACGGCTCAGCGAGATGACGGGGCAAGAGGCAAAGACCGTTCACCGAGTTTTAGAATTCGACCCCAAACACATGAAGTTCAAGCGCGATCAGGAAAACCCCATTCCTGGAAATGCTGTGGTGATTGATGAGTCCTCGATGATGGACTTGTTTCTGGGTCACTCGTTGATAAAGGCGATCGCGCTGGACACTCAACTGCTGCTGGTGGGAGACATAGACCAGCTTCCGAGTGTGGGGCCAGGAAACGTATTGGGGGACATGATTTCATCGGGGAAGATTCCGGTGGTGAAGCTGACGGAAGTATTTCGGCAGGCGGCAGCGAGTCAAATCATCAGCAATGCCCACCGAATCAACCAGGGGCTGTTCCCGCAACTGGAGCGTGTCTCAAACCAGCCCAAGAGCGATTGTCTGTGGTTATCGGCGGAGGAACCGGAGCATGGAGTTCAGGCCATCCGTGACCTGATTAAGTCGTTGATTCCCTCGCTGGGATTTAACCCTGCCCAAGATGTGCAGGTTCTCTGCCCGATGACACGGGGCGATATCGGCACCCGCAACCTGAATAAAGTGTTGCAGGAGATGGTTAATCCTCCCCATTCGAGTAAGAACGAATTGGTGCGTGGGGGTTCAATCTTGAGAGTGGGCGATCGAGTGATCCAACTGGTGAATGACTATAACCGCGAGGTCTTTAATGGCGACTTAGGGGTTATTGAATTCATTGACCTTGAGGAGCTAGACGTGATCGTTCGCTATGAGAACAGGAGCGTGACCTATGATCTTGCAGACCTCAATGAGATTGGTTTAGCCTGGGCTGTCACGATTCATAAATCTCAGGGTAGTGAATACCCAGTGGTCATTCTGCCAATCTTCATGCAGCACTACATGATGCTGAGCCGAAACCTGATCTACACCGGACTGACCCGTGCGCGAAAGCTGGCGATTGTTGTTGGATCCCAGAAGGCGATCGGTTTGGCAGTGCGGCAGGTTAAAGATAGGGAGCGGTATACGCTACTGGATAAGCGATTGAAATAATTTAACTCGTTCCACGCAGGCTAGAAAAGCTGATTCTTTGAGCCGAGCTGAATAACATCATGCGTGTCCCAGCAGTCGTAATTGACACCAACGTCTTGGTCGCTTCAGGGTTTAACTCCAGAAGTCACTCGGCTCAAATTGTGGAACAGGTGCGCTGTGGACAGTTGCGGATGGTCTGGGCTGACCAAACGCGGGACGAAGCCGCGCTCATTGTGGGTAAAATTCCGCCATTGTCTTGGGAGGCGATCACCGTTCTATTTCGTCCCGAAGACTGCTATGCTGGCGCACTTTTTCCCGAACAATTTCAACAGATTTCCGATAAAGCAGACATTAAGTTTGTGGCGCTCTCTGATGCGACAGGTGCTCCTCTGATTACGATGGACAGAGAGCTTTTGAGCTTTCGTGAGACGCTGGCTGTCCCAATGTTGATGCCCTTTGAATTCTTGGCACTGCAAGATCCTGTCAGAGGGTCATCGGTTGAGTCAAGCAGGTCTATTTTTCCAAGATTAGGGTGACGGGGCCATCATTGGCGATCGCCACCTGCATCATTGCTCCAAACCGACCTGTTTCAACCGTTAGACCACTTTCGCGGAGCTTGGCGACAAACGATAAAGGATTCCTGACTGGGTGCCAGTTAATGCATTATTCATCTTCTACGGGATTTATACTCTCTTGAGAAAGTTCGATAGTCTGTAGCTCGTTTTCTAGCTGCTCAATCGAAGGCAAGCTCTCTTGAAGCGGTTCAGGCAGACGGTGAGTTGAGATCCCGATAGGCGTTCGGATATTTCTCAGCGCGTATTCTGCTGTTGTCTTACGCTTTGACTTACAAAGAATAAGACCGATGGTTGGGTTGTCGGCTTCAGTCTTTAGCAGGTCATCTACCACCGCCACATAGAAATTCATCTTGCCTGAGAATTCCGGCTGAAACGCCCCCATCTTCAGATCGATCACCACAAAGCATCTGAGTTGCAGATGATAGAAAAGCAGATCAAGCCGATAGTCTTGTTCATCCACCGTGAGCGGATACTGGCTTCCGACAAAGGCAAAGCCCATCCCAAGTTCAAGCAAAAAGTCTCGAATATGCGTCACCAGATTTCGTTCTAGCTCAAGTTCCTTTGCATCTTGGCTGATGGTCAAAAACTCAAAATTGTAGGGATCCTTGAGGAGCTGTTGCGCCAAGTCAGATTGAGGTTTCGGAAGGGCCTGTTCAAAGTTGGTGACTGCGCTGCCCTGGCGATCAAAGAGGCGACTCTCAATCTGAAGCACCAGAACATTTCGGCTCCAGCCGTTGGTGATAGTTTGCTGAATGTACCAGAGGCGCTGCTCAGGGTCTTTGATCTTATCCAACAGTACGCAGTTATGTTTCCAGGGAATTTGTCCACCAGCTTGGTGGACAATTGCCTCGTCAGGGTAGGCTGACGCAAATGATCGCATATACAGAAGGTTAGTACGGGAAAGCCCAGTCATCTCAGGAAATTCTGTCTTTAGGTCTTTAGCCAACTGCTCAATGACCTTTGTTCCCCAGCCCTCAGATGCCTGACGAATCAGAATTTCACGGCCAATTTGCCAATACAAAAGCACAAGTTCTCGATTTACAGAAAGAGCCGCCTTCACCTGGGCGCGGCGAATCTGCTCCTTTACGTTTTGGAGAAAACTACCGTAGTTGTCGCCCTGAATCGGTAAACCTTTAGTCACACACTCTCCTACACCGCACACTGCCAGCCATTATCCTGCATGGAAGACGTTTTCTCTTCGATCAGCGAGGGCTGGCAGAAAAATCTAAAACCCAAAAGGAGGGATGTTAATCTGCGAAACCACTGCCCTGAGCGATTACAATGCTTTCCTGTTGTCCAAAGTTGGGGCTTCGCTTTAGCCGAATCAAGACTGTTATCACCCTGCCATCCTCCCCTCCACGAACGCCTTCAACCTCTCCATATCCTTCCCCCGATTGTGCCATTTTGGAGACTCGACACCAATCTCCTGGTGATATTCCCAAAGCTCATTCTGGTAAGCCTCAAAGAAGTCTTTCGCTGCCTGACGATGCACCTTAAAGACCGTCTCAAGTATCCCCGCATTGAACGCGAAAGTCTCTAAGGGGTTTAGCCGATTCCAGTCCTTGACAGCCAGAAAAATGGTCTCAGCTCGTTTGAACGCCCTGCCCCCCTTCGGCCCCCGCCTTGCCCCCGTCTCTGTCTCTGCTCTAGCCCGACCCGTCCAAGCATTCTGAGGAACGATCGCCCTCGCCCCCTCACTCTCAACCGCCGCTGGCACCTGCTCCACTACAGCGACAACATCCGCCGTCTCCTGCTGAACGAAAGCTTCGCACCGAGAGTCCGCATCTCCCGAGTCCTCAGCCGTCTCTTCTGCCTCGCCCCCGTTGAGCAATCGCCTGAAGCTTTCGAGTTTGTCTTGAGCCAGCTTCAGCTCAAGAGCGATCGCCTCATTCTCCTGCTTCAGCCTCATAACCTCATTGTCATCGGTCTTTGGCACAGCAGCGATCGCCTTATCCCTCTCTAACCGTAGTGCTAGATTCTCGCGTTCAAGTCCCTCTACTCGTCGCACGAACCAACCTACATTGGATTCTTGTCGCAGCTCCTTAATCTGTGCCTCAAACTCAGCTTTCATTTGTTCAAGCCGTCTCTCC
>JBGSVR010000365.1:0-2340 GCA_041752855.1 Thermosynechococcaceae cyanobacterium | reverse complement strand
AGGCCGTGCTGCATGAAGATAATGGGGCGAAACCCACCATAGCGGAATGCCTGATCAAAAGACTGCGGGTAAAATCCGTAGAGAAACATATGAAGCTGAGGACTCAGGCGAATTTCGATGAGGCACAGCGGGATGTAAACTAAGCCGCCCCACACAATGGCGATCGCCAACTGCTGCAAGCCTTTTAAGTTGCCTAAATAAAGCCGTCCCAAAAAGTAGGGGAGTCCCCAAGTTACGGTTTGCGTCAAAATTGCGGAAAGCGCATCATAGGGACCTAAACCATTGGCAAGGGAAGAAAGCCCTGGGCACAGGCACCACATCAGCATCGGACTGTCAATCCAATGCAGCCGAAATCGTCGAAAGCGCTGGAAGTCAAAAATGAAGGTAGCAAGCACAACCCCGTAGCAGGTTGCCGACATTTTGGTGTAGTTAGGGATGCCCGACAGCTCAATTTCTCCCATGGGCAAAAACAGCCATGCGACCAAAAAGCTGATGATGAGCGCACGCTGGATCGGAAGTCTGCTGAAGAGAAACAGCACGACTGGAATCCATCCCAGCATGACCAAATACCCAAATCCATTCATCATGCAGCCAAAACCCTTAAAAAGACGTGTGGGGTGAAACGCAGCGGTGGCAAAATCAAGGTACTACGCTATTCCTCAATCTTGAGCTAAGCAGAGGCGAAACGTCCAGGTTTACAGGGGCGAAAATGGCGATCGCCACCTAGAGTGCAGCCTGTAAATCTTTAAGTGCCGCCTGTGCCTCGCGGCGAAGACTGGTGGACTTGCGAAACATTTCCTTGCCCGAAGCTAAATAGCTGTCTTCATAGCTTTGGGTAAACCAGTTGAACTCGGTAAGACCATCTTCAAGGTGGTTGAGGCAGTAGTAGAGATGGGCTGCCACCCCCGCTACGCTGGCTGGATTGGGCATGGAGCGAAAAGTTGTCTGGGCTTTGCTCACCACGGTCTGACAGTCTTCTAGATACCGTACAAACGCATCCATTAGTTCGTCATCGTAGGGGTCGGCAGACAAAGCAGTAATTTCTGGCTGAAGCTGCTTGACGATTTTGGTCAGCTCTCGGGTGACGGGGGTATACACCCGATGGATCCATTCTTGGAAATGTGTATCCGCTGCGCGGCGAGTTTGACGCGCTTTTCGATAGATGTCTTGAGTTTCTTGAGTGCGCTGATGCCGATGTACCGCAGATTCAGCCGCTCCGACTGCTCTGCCATAAAAATGTAGATCATCATAAGCCTGACGACGACGGGGATCTTTGAGCAGCTCGTAGGCGGCATTGACCCGCGTGATGTTGTCGTGATGCGCCAATTCGTGCTGGCTGTCGGGGTGGAACTGTTTTGCCAGTTGCCGATACGCCTGCTTGATTTGAGCAAGGGTTGCTTTTGGCTCAACATCTAGTGTTTTATAGGGGTCAAACTCCGTCATTTCGCTATTTTAATCAACTTCTTAATCCTAAAGGTTGGAAACAATTTAGCCCAATGCCAACCGGAGAGGTGAACCCATCTGCATCTTTACTTGAGCGTGCCAAACAGGTCGACTTGACGGCGATCGCCATTTTCCTGCAAGACCTTTTAAGTTTCTTTGCACTCGGTTCTAGGGGTATGATTTAGGCCATTCAGGAGCAGTAAGTAAACTATGACCGTACAGGATCTAACCCATCAAGCCGCTGATCCCAAAGACTGGTCATGGAAACTTTGGCCTGTGGTGCCGCTGTACCCCTACGGTCGGCGGCGCACGCTCCGTAAAGAAGTGGTGAAAGATACGATCTGGACTTTTGAACAAATCCAGGGCATTTTGTACGTGGTCACGCCCATCCGCATGACGGTGGTAAAGCTAGAGGTGGGTGGGCTGCTGGTCTATGCCCCCGTTGCGCCTACGCCTGAATGCTTGCGGCTGATGCAGGAGCTGGTGGCGGTTCACGGTACGGTAAAGTACATCATTTTGCCGACGGTTTCTGGCATTGAACATAAAGTTTTTGTAGGGCCTTTTGCGCGGTGCTTCCCCAAAGCTCAAGTGTTTGTGGCACCTAGCCAATGGAGCTTTCCGCTAAATTTGCCTTTGAGCTGGCTCGGCTTCCCTCTAGGACGAACGCAAATTTTGCCCATAGACAGCAGCAAGGTTCCCTTTGCCGATGAGTTTGACTATGCAATTTTGGGGCCGATTCAACTGGGGCTAGGGCCATTTGAAGAAGTGGCGCTGTTTCATCGGCGATCGCAAACCCTCCTGCTCACAGACACCCTCGTCTCGGTGCCAGAAACCCCACCAGAGATTGTGCAGCTTGACCCCTATCCGCTGCTGTTTCATGCAAAAGATGATGTGACT
>JBGSVR010000364.1:0-4709 GCA_041752855.1 Thermosynechococcaceae cyanobacterium | reverse complement strand
ATTCAGGCATATCCAGACCCAAGTGCCGTAGCGTTGCGCGAGCAGTTAAGTCTGCATCATCAGGTGCCCATTGAGTGGGTAATGGTGGGCAATGGGGCGGCGGAGCTATTGACTTGGGCTTGCCGTAGCCTCAGTGAAATGACCCAAGTGCATTTGCTCACCCCTGCCTTTGGAGACTATTGGCGAGCGCTAAAAGCCTTTGATGCTAAGGTAGTGCCCCACCCCGTCATTGCGACAGAACCTCAAAGTAGTAGCAGCAGCGAGTTTGGTTTACAAACGCTGACCGAAACCTGCTTAGGTCTAACGCAAGCAGGGCTGCTGCTCAATAATCCCCATAACCCCACTGGGCAGCTTTTTGCAAAGGCAGACGTACTCGCTTTTGCAAAAGGCTTTAGTCGAGTTGTCATTGATGAAGCCTTTATGGATTTTTTGCCGTTTGCGGATCGGCACAGCCTAATTCCTGAGATTTCAAACTATCCCCATATTGTGGTGCTGCGATCGCTTACCAAGTTCTACAGCATCCCTGGGCTGAGACTAGGCTATGCCATTGGTCATCCTGATGTACTAGGGCAGTGGTCAGCTTGGCGCGATCCGTGGTCTGTCAATGCATTGGCGATCGCCGCTGGAGTTGCCGCCCTTCAAGACACTGTATTTCAGCAGCAAACCTATGACTGGCTTGCTGGGGCTGTTCCGCAGCTACGGGAAGGTTTAGCAAAACTGCCTGGGCTTGAGGTGATTCCTGGTGCAGTCAATTTTGTGCTGGTGCGCTGTGATGTATCTGTGACGCAGTTACAGGAGCATTTACTCAAGCGGCATAAGGTTTTGATACGAGACTGCGTGAGCTTTCCTGAGTTGGGCGATCGCTATTTCCGAGTTGCGGTGCGCACCATTGCTGAAAATGAACGGCTACTTGCAGCGCTATCAGATGCTCTACAAGCGATGCAAAACAGCCCTGGGAAGTAATCGCTTTTGAAACCGAACCCTTAAAGCTAAACAATATTCATTTATTTTGAGACAATAGGCGATATCAACTGTGGCTTAGGATCATGGATTTAATAACCTTCAACTTTGACCCACTCCCCCAACCCCTCTCCCAGAGCGGGAGAGGGGAGTAAGAATCTTGTCCCCCTTCTCCCAGAGCGGGAGAAGGGGTAAAGCCTTTGGCTATAAGAAAGGGGATGAGGGAGTGCAAAGCGTATCGCTTCTAAACAATTTTCTAGATTATTTAATTCACGATCCTTATTCTTAACTGACGATAGATGATGAACGATCAACCTCGGTCTACGCGGTCTGGCAACCCACTTGCCCTCATGCAGTCTGGGCTGCTGATGTCTGTTCTGGTATTAAGTGCAGGCTTAGCAGCGGCTCAAACTGTCGTAGCGCCAGGGAAGGTCACGCCTAAACCTCAACCGACTGAAGCTGCCACTGCCGATCGTCAGGCAGTGCAAACGCTGCTCAAGCAAATTCAGCAGGAACGAGCCGCTCAAACTCAGGTGAAGACCGATGCTCAGCGTCAGTACAATCAAGCCACGTTTTTGCTGACGGTTTTATCTATTATTCTGGGCTTAATTTTAGCCGCTGCCGTCACTATGCTGCTGCTGCTGCGCCGTGCGGTGATCCGCGAAGTAGCAGAAGTAGTGCAGTCTCACCTCAAAGAAGTGCGCGATCTGAAGGCTCAGCTTACCCAGGCAGGGGGGCAGGTCGATCTGGTACTGGCGCAGGCGGATACCCTCAAGGCAGATCTAGCTGCCGAATCTTTAGAATTTCGCAATGGAGTGACGCATCAACGAGAGGCGATCGCCCAGCTCGTCACCGAAGCCGCCCGTAAACAGCAGCAAAGCCTCAAGGACGCACAGGCCGACATCGACCAAACCCACAACGCCCTCAATCAACTTGAGTCTGAGTACGCACAAACCGTCCGGCACCTTACGCAAACGCTCAACGATGAGCAAGTAGATGCCCTCGCCCAACTTCAGACGCTTCAGACTAACTTTGGCGCTCGACTCAGCGGACTCGATATAGATGCCCAATCCGAAGCCCAGCGGGTTCTTAAACAGCTCCATCACCGCGAAGAAAGCTTTGTGCTTCAGCTTTCCCAGCTTCAGGAGGCCGCAGGGCAGCACCGCGATCGCATTTTCCAAAGTCTAGAAACCCTCAGCACTGAATTTCAGCCTCAGCTTGTGACGCTCAAAGCCGAGGTTATTGCTCAAAAAGATGCTCTGCTGCAAGACTGCGCCACGGCAAAAGTGGACTATATGAGCCAGCTCATTAACCTCCAAGACAGCGCCAAACACCAGTGGGACGCTATCTTGAGTACCCTAAAACAGCTAGAAGCCGACTTTAAGCCACAGCTCTCTCTACTTGAAACCCAGGCCGCAACTAAAGCAGAAAGCGTACAGGCCGAGGTGATTGCAAACCTAAAGCGGTTGGGGGCAGATTTATCGGGGCAAATGGCGATCGCCCAGGAGCGCCTCAGTGCCGAAACCCAGCAGCAGCTCCAGCAGGTAAAAGGCACTCAAGCAGAGTTTTTGCAGACGGTTCAGGCACTTAAAGATAACCTCAACGCCGATGTAACCCAAGGCCGTCAGCAGATTGAGGGTACTCAAGCTGAAACCCAGAAGGCGCTAATAAGCCTACAAGAAACCCTGCATACCGCCAAAGACCAGAGCCTTCAGCAAATTAAGGCCATTGAGTTAGAATCTACGACCACCCTAACCCAGTGGCAAACCGAACTCAAAACCCGTCAGGCGAAGGCGCTGCAAGAACTCAGCGGCCTCACTCAACAAATTACAGTGCGTGTTCAGTCCCTAGAAGCAGACCTTGAGAGCCGCAAGGCCAAAACCAAAGAAGAGCTTCAGGCAATCGTGACAGAAGTTACCACTCAGCTCAATACGCTCAAAGATTCGCTTCAGGCGACCCAGCAGAACACCCAGCAGTCGCTCCAAACCCTTGAGGCCGAAGCCCAGTCTGAGAAAACCCGAATTTTGCAGCAGTTGGCTGATCTGAACCCAACGGCGATCGCCGACGCGACCCTCCAAGACCTCTCGAGCCAACTCCAAACCCTCACCCAAACCCTCACCCGTCTTCAAAACAACCACCCCAAACTCTTTGCTGATGTGAGTGACTACATTACTCAGGCCAACACCCTACAGGCAGCAGGGCAGATTGATGAAGCGTTACGCGCCTATGATGCAGCCTTAGACCTACAGCCCGAAAATGCTGAGA
Source organism: Thermosynechococcaceae cyanobacterium (assembly GCA_041752855.1). GTDB lineage: Bacteria > Cyanobacteriota > Cyanobacteriia > Thermosynechococcales > Thermosynechococcaceae > JAAURS01. Next base: position 1,484 of record JBGSVR010000364.1, on the reverse strand, counting down.
TTGGCAGACAAAAGGCGATCGCCCTGGGTGAGGCTAAGCGTTATGAAGAGGCCGTCACTGCCCTCAATAAAGTGCTAGATCTAAACCCCGATGATGCCGATAGCTGGTTTGCGCGAGGGCTATATCTTAAAGAACTCAAGCGCTATGACAGCGCACTGTCTGCCTTTAACCGCGTGGTTAAAATCCGGCCTGAGGATGCGAAAACATGGCTTAACCGTGGCCTGATGCTAGAGCGCCTGAAGCGCAATGAAGACGCGATGGATTCCTATGAAAAAGCCCTAGAGATTAACCCCAACTACCCCGAAGCGCTGGTGAACCGAGGCGCTGTTTTAGGAATGCTTCAGCGTCATGAAGATGCTTTAGCCGCCTTTGATAAGGCAATTGAGCTAGAGCCGGAAGATTCTGTGGCATGGCTCAATCGAGGTCTGGCCTTGGAGGTCTTAGAAAAATACGATGAGGCTTTTACTGCCTTTGATAAGGTGGTGGCGCTTAAGCCAGAGTCTCATAAAGCCTGGAGTCACCGAGGCTACGCCCTCGCTAAACTAGAGCGCTATACAGATGCCATGAGTAGCCTCGGCAAAGCGGAAGAACTCAACCCTAAGTATGCCAATACCTTTTACAGTAAGGCGATTTGTAGTGTGCTGAGCGGGGATGTTGATCGGGGGTTAGAGTCTTTAGAGCAGGCTATTGAGCTAAATGCAGGCTATCGAGACAATGCGCGGACAGATCCTGACTTTTACGACCTCTGGGAAGATGACTGGTTCCGTGAGATTATCCAGCGTTAGCCAGCACATGAATAGACTTCTTGCAGATTAACGAAGTTTGAACTTTGCCGGAGGGTGATTCAGATAGTCGATCATAATCCTGTACGGCATTGATTGGTGAGGGCACCAAAGGATTGGGAGTATTCCAATTTTCACAAGTTTGTACGCGAAGGGAAGTATGAAGTGACGTGGGAGCGGATACTTCGCTTGAGTTGGAAGAGGAATATGATTGAATCGTTGTGGAGTATGGGTTTCGTGCCTCAATCCAGCCTATCATTACTTGCCTTGACGCAGAGGAAGAAAACTATGAGCCTCATCCTAAGCGGGGTTTATATTAGGCATTAATAATGCAAAACTTAACAATCATTAAGATGCATATTAGTTAGCCTTACATCTACTTTATTATGATGACGTACAGCCCTGTCCAATCATTTCTTTAAGTCCTTAATTAGTATTTTTCAATGAAAATTCATAAACAAATATCAGGTGTGCTAGTAGCTGCAATCCTACTTATAACTTGCAAGCAAGCTGACGCTCAATATTTTCAATACTTCCAACCATCTATGCCTGATGTGTGCGGGCAGGGTCATTTCATTCTAAAGAGAGACTTGATTAACTTAAAGCCTTGCCCTGCCCTGCGTTGAGCTTGTGCCATATTATCAAAGTCATGGTCACGATATAAATTGAGCGCCAAATTACGGCCTAGTGCAAAAATGTTCG
>JBGSVR010000363.1:0-15790 GCA_041752855.1 Thermosynechococcaceae cyanobacterium | reverse complement strand
AAGCGGTCATACCAGGGTTAGGCCACCCGCCACAAAGCGCCGGAACACTGCTGATACCGCAGCCACCGGAGTAGTCCGATGTCCTGCATGACTTAAAACTGCGATCGCTCAAATGCTTTCAATTCAAAGAGGCGATCACCTCTGTCCGGAAAAACGTAGTGATCGCCTCTATGGCACCCCATCTAGAGGTTCTTTCATCATGGCATACACAATCGCTACACGCTCCAATCAGGAGAAGACCGCCGCTAGGCAGTACCTAACTGCTGAACAAACTATGGCCTTAGTGATGCAGATAAAGCAGCGGAACGAATTTCTTAAGATCAACAAAGGTACTTTGACGCTTGAGGAAAAGCTGCTTTGCATTCGAGGCGAACGCGCTTTTAATGAACTACTTGATGAATATCAAGGTTATATCTGGTCGATCATTCATCGTTATAATTTTGCAGACCGGATTACTACTGATGAAATGTATCAATATGCTGTCATTGCATTCAACCGAGCAATAAGCACTCACAATCCTGATAAACCTGTAATACAGAAAACCTTTTCAGGTTGGGTCTATCTACACATCAAGTCAAAATTCTCTGATCTCTACCGTGCAGAGCTTAGACGTTCTAAGAGAGTTGAGGCGGCTAGCGGTTCCCTTAAGATTTATTTTCAATCAGACAACAATACCCCGTTAGACTCAGCAATCGAGGAAAATCTGAAGGAAATAATTGATCAAGAGACTGAGGCAGCACTACCGCAACGAAAGACCCAAGTTCTGAGAAGTTTTTATCTACAAGGTCTGTCGAGAACGGATATTGCTCGAAGTGTTAAATGCTCACCGAAAACGGTTGATTATCTCCGTAGAGACTCACTTAAAGAATTGAGCACTCGCCCAAAACTCAGAGAACTAGCCGAAGCCTACTTTTCCTAATCATCCAACTCATTCAGCGGTAGAGCATCTCTCTACCGCTGCTTTTTATACCCCGCCGAAGCAGACCAGCAGCGTGGCTTTTGCTATGCAAATAAGGAGAAATTCAAAATGGCAAGAGAGCCAAAGATTTATCAGAAGCTACGCAGAATCTCACAAACCACCGGATGGCCTGAAACATTCTTCACAGACCTAACCAACTACGACCGCCGCGACCTTCAAAATATTGAAGAAGGCGATCGCCTGATCTGGATGTTGCGCCGCTGTGGGACGACCCTAGCGAAATGTCCGAAAACGCTTGTCAGGCTAGGGTTAAAGAATGGCGATAGCTACGCAGGGATTCAGCAGCGGGTACAGTTTAATGCTGATTGGGTGAAGGCCAACCACGACGAGTACATTTTGCGCCGCAAGGAAGCCGGAGCCAAGTTTTACCGGATCGACGTAGGGCAGCACCAGCGCGGGACTGTACAGCAGATTACCCCCGCCGAAGCACTGGCATTGATGAACTACGACTTCAAAGCAGTTCACAATCTGTACATTGAAACGACCGAGCAACTGAGCGCCCAGCGCTACGCCTAACGAAATCCCAGAGTGATCGCCTAAGCCCTCGCTGGCAGAAACAGGCTGATACTTACAGGTGTGCGCCAGAATTAGACTAGCTCGTGATTATAGGGGAATGGATTCTATCTTTCTCCTATAATATTTATTGTCCCCCTGATTTTTCTGCATGAGACAAAACATCTTTGGTTATGGACTTTCTGTATTTTTGATGGGCATAGTAGCTTTAGCAATACAACCCCATAAGGCAATCGGTTTTTCTTCTCTAGAACAACCACAGAGGCCAAATCAACAGGCAACAGAAACCAAGCTTTTAATACAAGCAGAGCAAAAGTACAAAGAAGGAGACTTCGAGGGTGCAATTTTAGATTTAAATAAAGCGATCACCATCAATCCTAATTTTGTAGATGCCTACAATGACAGAGGTATTACCTACAATCACTTAAAGAAATATTCAAAAGCCATTGAGGACTATGACAGAGCAATTGCTATTAGTCCTGACTATGCCAAAGCTTACAATAACAGAGGGACTGTCTATAATTCCTTACAGGAATATACAAAAGCGATCGCAGATTTTAATAAAGCGATTTTCCTTACCCCTAAGAATCCAGAAGCCTATAGCAATCGAGGAAAGTCCTACTTTCAACTAAAAGATTTCCAAAGAGCAATATCAGATTTTAACAAAGCAATCGCCATTGATCCAAATTTTGCAAATGCTTATTACAACCGAGGAAGCATCAGTATTAACTTAAAAGATTACCGTAAGGCAATCGCAGATTTTGACAAAGCGATTGCCATCAATCCTAATTTTGTAGATGCTTATTACAACCGAGGAAATGCCTACAAAACCCTAGAGAACTATCCTAAAGCAATTGAGGACTATAGCAAAGTAATTTCTATTGACCCAGAATTTGCTGAAGCTTATGCGAATCGAGGCTTTACATATATCGAATCTGGTGGAATACAACAAGTCAATCAAGATTTACAAACTGCTGCTGAGCTATTCAAAAAACAAGGAAGAATGACGGATTATAAACAATTGATGAATTTAATAAAAGTGCTATGAAAAATTCACTCTAATTTTTTTGTGATTATTATAGCGATTCCCAGGCTAGTGAAGCACAGGCGATCCTGTCTTGCTATATATTGTAGGGATAAAATCGTACTTCACTAGGTCAATAACCGCTATAAAACAGCCACGGTAGGATACGAGAAGCTAAATCCTATCCTTAGTTTGGCTACTAAGGATAGACCATAGACTACAAGCTGTATTGCGGCAATCATCCTCACTGATCAATCGCAATTTCGCGATAAGATATTGCTATCAATAACTACTTGCTAACTATCAATAAGAAGTAGTATTATTTTCACATACAGCAATCGACGCACTTCGATTTTCCGATTGCTATCGCCACAGTATAAGGAGCAAAAACAATGACCTATGCAACAGCATTAGAATTGCCCAGTTGGACAGCAGAAATCCAGAGCTACAGTCAAACAGTAATTCGCTACACTCCTATCATTTTCAAGGCTTTCAATAAGACCATCGCACCTCAACTTCTGACCACTTTCAAGGACTTATCGCACTACTACGTCAAATGTGGTGAGGGTGCTGGCACATGGGCGATGACAGCAGCAAAAATCACCCATAACCCTGTTCAAGCCGCCGTCCGTTTTGCTTACGCTGAGCTAACTTCAGCCGAGGCTCAGGCCACCTACCGTCGTATCCGTCACATTACCCGCGAGACTGCAATGGATGCCCTCGTGGTTGGCCTTTGTGGAGTGGTTGCAGTAGCGACGACTATCGAGACAGCACAGGCTATCTACCGCCATGCTGTAGCTTTCTATGGCATGGCTCAGGCTCGGTTTAAGCCAGCGCCCGTTATCGTTCCTACAGTCGAAATGGCTATAGCTGTGACTGATGATAAGGCGATCGCCGCAATGGTCGAAGAAGTTCGATATGAGCGTTACTTTCATGCCCAGTTCGATCAGCTTGATTCAGATGTTCAATTAATCATGGAGGAGGAAGTAGACGAAGCCATTACCCAGGTTGCGATCGCACAGCTCAAGTCTGCCCGTGCAGCTCTGGCATTGCAGACGGAGGGCGATCGCCTTGCCCGTGAAGCCTTAGCCCATGTGGTTGCCCAGGGGGTGCGGTTTGCGATGGATGGGCAGCAGCCCGTAGCGGAGGTTGCTGTAGTGGATGAGCTGGCAGCATCGTTAGAGGTGCCAGGGGCGACTGGAGTGCCGAAGAGACAGCGGAAGGCAAGCACGGGCAAGGCGGCAGCAGCTAAGCCTAAGCAGACGAGGGCGAGGGCGAGGGCAGGGGCGAAGTAGAGTTTAGTTCATGGGGGTGGGGCGACTCACCCCTTTTGGAGGTTCAGGCCATGACTCGTGATACTTGGGAGCGTCAGTTTTAGCAAAAGCTTCAGCAGCAGATTGAGCTGAGCCGGAGAAGATTCGATTGCTTTGGCGAGGCTATTGTAAGCGGCGGTTTACGCAGGAGTGGGCGATCGGCTCGTAACGCTCACGACAAAATCTGACAAACGTAGCCGAAAATGCTGAAACTTAAACTCAGCAACTAAACGAGAAATAGACTGAACAATACATTAGAAACCGCTGGCATTCCGTGTACAAGCGCATATTAGGCAGGTTTGTGATGGATGACATTGAACTTTTCATCGTTTGAGGGAGGTTGAAAATATGCAGTGATCGCATCAAATTCTGCCTCTGTTGTCCAAGGCGTTCCTGGTGGAAGATCCTTGCTTCGGTTCTTAAGTTGACGTTTGCACAAGTTATCTGGCGCATCTACGAAATGCAGTTCATGGTCTACATTTGCTGTTTCAAACAACAACCGAAACCACGCGCGCTGTGCTTTTGTATTGGCAGGAAAATCTAGTACAACTGAAATGTCTCTCGCTAGCAGAGAGCAAATATGAGACGCAAGAGCATCATTAAGTCGGGAGGAATACTTAACGAATCCCGATATATCTGTTATTTCGCCAGGAAAGAGCCTATCGAGAAGCTCATCTTGAACAAGAAGAACCGCATTTTCTTGATCGGCTAAATCTCTTGCAAGAGTTGATTTGCCAGCCGCCGTTTTGCCACAAAAAAAGATTAGTTTCGGCAGAGTGACCATTTCTCTATGGTACACCTAACGTTCGTGTTCAGCGGCAGCAAGAAAATTTTGCAGCACTCCAAGATCTCCAAACCGTCCGTTTCAAAACGATTGTTTATACTGCGATCGCTACACGATGGGAAACCTACTATGCCTGCTGCATCTCTCTCCAAGATTGCGAAAGCACTTTTCCTGACGACTTTGCAAAAATGAACGTTAACAACAAACCTACGGCTAAATCTGGAAGTACAGAGTGCGTCAGAAAAACTAACCCTGCTGCTACAAGAACGGACGTATTAGCAATGATGTCATTTCGTGAACACAACCACACGGAAGACATATTTAAATTATCTTCCCGATGTCTAGTCAACAACAGCAGACAGAATGAATTGGCAAGTAACGCTACAACTCCAACCGTACTCATGATAGTTGCTTCCGGGATTGTGCCCGCAAATAGTTGATAGCTTGCTCTTGCGAAAACTGCAATCGCAAACAAAAACATGATGATTCCTTTGAGAAATGCTGACCCAGCCTGCGCTTTACTGCCCTTGTTAATGACATACAAACTGCTTGCATAGACCAACGCATCACCCAGCATATCGAGTGAATCTCCGGTTAAAGATATCGAATCTGCTCGAACTCCTGCCCCAAACTCAATGACGAACATTCCCAGATTAATGAACAGCACTGCCCAAAGCACCTTGGCTTGCTGTTTCTTCAGTTTTGATAGCTCACTACCCTTATTTTGGCAACAATGGTCACTCATAGCCCACCTCTTACTCAAACACTCAAACTAATGTTAGAACGTTATTACAAAAAAAGTCTACATTCAAACCAACATTGGAATGTTTCACTCGGTAAGCTGCTTTAGCGCGTGGCAAAGAATCTCAGCTACACGCTGGTCTTTCAAGGAGTAGTAAGCGAGTTTGCCATCGTTTCTATACTTCAAGATTTTGAGGTCGCGCAGTTTTCGCAGGTGATGAGAGGCAGAAGCGACCTTGCCTTCAAGCAGGGAAGCCACATCACAGACACAAAGCTCTTGACCGTCGCTGAGAGCATGGAGAATCTTCAAACGTGACTTATCTGCCAAAGCACCGAAAAGAACTTGAGCATTTTCCAGAAGATCGTCTCCTGGCAGTGCGTCACTCACCTGAGTAACTAACTCCGCGTTAAAACATCGAACTTGGCAAATGTCGCTTGGCTTGGCTTTGGTCACAAATTTTGACGGGCGCGAGTTTTACAACATTCTAGCTGCCTATCGCTAATGCACCTCACCCCTACCCGCCCTCACCACGCGGAAGCATCGCGTTGACAGCTTCCGCAGCGTCTAGGATGCGACTGAGGTTTTGCCGTTGTAGGGCTGTGGTGAGTTTGGTCAGCGGTAGATTCATTATCAGATATAGTTTCTCATTGGTCAGTCCAAGCGCCGTCTGCCATTGAATCATGTCTTCACGAGTTGAGTTTGACCATTTCTCAAGGGCGAGGGTAGTGCAAAATTCTGGAAAGGTCTTGACGTGGCTGCATTGGGTCTGAAGCCGAAGGAGTGCCAGCGCATCTATTTTGTCTTGCTCGAACTCTTGAAGGATAGAGTCAAAAAATGCTCGTTCTAAGGTCGCGGTTGTCATGATTTCTGTCCATTATCAAAAGAGATACCCCCGTATGTCTCTTTGCTTAGGGTGCCCTGAATAGTGGCGAATTAATCGTTAAGGCGATCGCCATACTGAAGCAGAGCTTTAAGCTAAAATCGTCTCCCCAATCTCGCTACCGCCTGAGGTTCCGATGATTTTGCAGGTATATTGCACTAGATTTGTTCAATGATGATTGATCAATTTAATGAATCTTTGCACTTTTAGATGTATGAATGGTACTTTTTTTGAGAATTTCTGTTTAAATGCTTAGAAGGCTAAATTGGAAGTTCAATGGACAACAGCCTGGTATTAAACCATGAAGATTTCAGATTTACCATATTGGGCAGAGGAATATGTAAAACATATTTGTATCCATCGTCCAAAAATGTATAAAGAATTGAGGAAATCTAGGGAGCTGGAATCTGTTGCATTATCAATTCAGAACTCAGCAAAAAGCTTATTTGATAGCTTAGTTTCTTCAAATATGGCGATGGGTATGAGTGAGAGATCAGCGAGGACAGCCGCCGGAAATCATGTAATGCGCGAGTATATTCTCTTGCCGAGTGAGCGCGATGTTCCTGTCCTTGGGGAAGAACCGGATGAGTTTCCTGAAGAAGACGAAGAGGAATGAAGTAAATTAGTTGATTTTTTAAAAGACTGAACAGTCATAACGGTTGAGAAAACGCATGGCTTCAAACTACTGGATTAATGATGAATTTCCATTAGGTCAAGGCGGAGCGAAAACCAAAGCTCGAAACAATCTCGCAGCAATTGATCTGTTAAAGCGTCTTGAAGCAGAGGGTACACAGGTCAGCCCTGAAGAACAACGGCAACTTGCCCAATATGTCGGTTGGGGCGGCATCCCTCAAATCTTTAACCCTACCCCTGACCCAGATTGGAAAGACTTAGCTTTACAGGTCAAAACCGTACTGGAGCCAGCCGAATATAGTTCAGCCTTTGAGAGTGTATTAAACGCTCACTTTACGTCATACGAAGTCATTCGTGAGATTTACCAAGGACTAGACCACCTTGGCTTTACTGGAGGGCGAATACTAGAGCCATCAATGGGTGTGGGTAACTTTCTAGGGCTGATGCCCCTAGAAATCGAACGGCGATCGCAAGTGACCGGAATCGAACTCGATAGCATCACAGGACGAATCGCCCAGCAGCTTTATCCAGAGCATCAGGTCTATGTTCAAGGGTTTGAGAAATCGGCATTGCCGAAGGATCACTTTGACCTTGCCCTTTCTAACGTGCCCTTTGGGGATTACCGAATTAATGACCCTGAGTATAACGATCTGAACCTGAAAGTTCATAACTACTTTTTAGCGAGGTCGCTCGACAGGGTACGCCCTGGTGGACTGGTTTGCTTTATTACCAGTACGGGCACCATGCAGTCGAAATCGGGTAAAGAGTTTAGAGCATGGATGGCAGAAAGAGCGAACTTAGTGGGCGCAATGCGACTGCCAGGGGATGCCTTCAAGACTAATGCAGGCACCGAAGTCACGACAGATTTAATCGTGCTGCAAAAGCTTGGGTCAACAGTGCAGCCGAGCAATGAACCGTGGATTGATGTAGTTGGTGTAGGCATCAATGATGCTGAAGGCAATGAGCTGATGACCAACGAATACTATGCGAGACATCCAGAGCGGATGCTGGGCATCCCCTGTGATGACAAGCTGCATCCAGGACGATTAGCACTCCAGGGGCGGGGCAACACGATTGAGCGAATGCGCGAAACGTTTGTGCAGTTTCCAAGCAACATCTATCAGGAGCAGTCGTATCGGGAGGAAATTGCCGATACTGTGCGGGTTGCAGTCCCACCCGATAGCCAAATCAAAAACTATGGCTTTTTGGCGCAAAGCGAACAGTTATGGCAGCGTCGGGATGATTATCTTTACCCTGCTGACTTGAAGGGGCGAACGGCAGAACGAGTCTTAGGAATGATGCAGATCCGCGATGCTGTGCATGATGTGTTCGATGTGCAGATCCAAGGCGGTACAGATGCCGAACTCGCTAAGACTCAGCAAATATTAAACCGAGTCTATGACCGCTTTGTTAAAAAGCAAGGCTATTTAAGCGATAGCGCCAATGCTAGAGCATTCAGAATCGACCCAGATGCCCAACTGCTTCTAGCGCTGGAAATCAAGAATCAAGAGACGAAAGAAATTACAAAGGCAGACGTATTCAGCCTCCGCACTGTGCGCCCTCGCATCATCAAAGATAGTGCCGAAACACCTCAAGAAGCGCTGCTAACCTCACTTAATGAATATGGACGAGTGGTGCCAGGGTATATGGCGCAGCTTCTCTCACGACCAGAGGCCGAGGTCATCAATGAGTTACGGACGCAAAATCTGATTTATCAGGAGCCGATTACAACGCAGTGGCAAACCCAGGATGAATACCTATCCGGCAATGTCCGCGAAAAACTCAAGCAGGCTAGAAGCGTTGCTGAGGTCGATGGTCAGTTTCAAGCCAATGTTGCAGCATTAGAGGCCGTTCAGCCACGAGACTTGGGGCCAGGAGAAATCGAGGTGCGCTTAGGAGCGCCGTGGGTGCCAACAGAAACGATCGCTGAGTTTGCAAATGACCTGCTAGAGCTAGACCCAGCCGAGAACCTGATTACCGTTGAGCATAGTCCCAAGCTGGCAGTATGGGCAGTCAATGCCAGCAAGCAGACCGCGAACAATGCGCTGAACACCTCCACTTATGGAACACCCAAGCTAACCGCACTAGAGCTGATTGAGACGACTTTGAATCTCAGAGATGCCGTTGTTTACTACAAAGATCCTGATGGAGCCATGAAGCTAGACCAGGAGGTAACTTTAGCCTCTCGGATGAAACAGCAACAAGTCCAAGAAAAGTTTAAGGGCTGGCTGTGGCAAGACTTTGACCGTGCTGAGAAACTGTGTCGGATCTACAATGACCAGTTCAATGGCAAGGTGATTCGAGAGTTTAGCAATCCCAGCTTAGAGATGCCTGGGTCTAGTCCAGCGGTAGATCTGAGGGCGCATCAAAAAGATGCAGTTTGGCGAACACTCCAATCTGACTCAACGCTGTTGGCTCATGTGGTTGGAAGTGGAAAAACGTACTCGATGGTTGCCGGAGCCATTGAGATGCGTCGGTTAGGAATAGCCCAAAAGCCGATGATTGTGGTGCCGAACCACATGCTTGGTCAGTTCACCAAAGAACTGTATCAACTCTATCCGAATGCAAAAGTCTTAGCCCCTTCTGAGAATGAAACGAAAGCATCCAAGCGCAGAGAGCTGATGGCAAGAATCGCTACTGGGGATTGGGATGCGGTGGTTGTGACTCATAGCGCCTTTACCCGACTGCCGATCTCGGAAGATCAAAAAATCCAGTTTCACCAGGCTGAGCTTGACGAGCTGGACACCCTCATGGACGACACGGACGTAAAGCAAGGCAATGCCATTGTTAAGCAGCTTGCACGGGAGCGCAAAAGGCTCAAAGAGCGGATTGAGAAAATCACCCAAAGCAAAATCAAAGACAATGGCGTGACCTTTGAGCAGCTTGGTGTAGATGCGCTCTTTGTAGACGAGGCGCATTTCTGGAAAAACCTCGGACGCATCAGCAAACTCCAGAACATTGCTGGACTTTCAAATACGAATTCTCAACGGGCAATGGATGCCTTCATGAAGTGTAGGGTTGTCCAAGGCAACGGCGGCAAGCTGGTCTTTGCCACCGGAACGCCAGTGTCGAACTCCATCGCAGAGCTGTACACGATGCAGCGCTTCTTACAGCCGGACGCATTAAAGCGCCAGGGCATTGAAAGCTTTGATGCATGGGTCGGTGCGTTTGCCGAAAAAGTGACCGCACCAGAAATTGATCCCACAGGCCGCTTCAAGCTCAAAACCCGTCTGACCCGATTCTGCAATGTCCCAGAATTGATGACTTTGTTCCGAGAGGTGGGAGATATCAAAACAGCCGAGCAGCTAGACCTACCCAGACCGGAAGTAAACAGACTGACGATCGCCACGGTCGCGTCATCCCTACAGCTCAAATACATGGAGCGCCTGATTGAGAGAGCTGAGGCGGTTGCAGGCCGCAAAGTCGAACCAGGCGATGACAATATGCTGTGGGTGACAACCGATGGACGACGCGCTGCACTAGACCCGCGCCTCATCTCTCAAGACCTGCCCGACTTTCCAGAGAGCAAAGTAAACCAGGCGATCGCCAATATTGAGGCCATCTGGAGCGCGACAACAGAGAATCGGCTCACGCAGGTTGTGTTTTGTGACTTGGGCACACCGAAGAAGGCCAAAGGAGATGAACCCGCTCCCTTCAGCATTTATCAGCATGTCAAGGATGGATTGATAGCCCGTGGCATCCCCGCCGATGAAATAGCGTTTATCCATGACGCACCGAAGTCCAAGGATAAAGAAAACCTGTATGCCGCCGTCCGTGAAGGTCGGATTAGGGTACTGATTGGGTCTACAGAAAAGTGTGGCGTGGGCATGAATGTTCAGGAGCGCCTGATTGCCGAACACCACCTAGACCCACCGTGGCGACCGTCAGACATTGAGCAGCGCGAAGGCCGCATTTTGCGCCAGGGAAACCGCAATAGCAAAGTTCTTATCTTGACCTATGTAACCCAAGGCAAGGATGGTCAGCTAGGGTTTGATTCGTACTCATGGCAGACCTTAGCGCGAAAAGCGCAGATGGTGGCTCAAGTCATGAATGGGGATACTACCCTGCGCTCTGTGGATGATGTTTCATCTTCAGCATTGAGCTTTGATGAGATTAAGGCGATCGCCACGGGCAACCCGCTGATCATCGAAAAGGCGACGGTGGATAGCCGAGTAACGGAATTATCGCGGTATCAGCAGTCTTTTTTGAGTGAGCGCTATTCTCTTCAGCGACAGGTAAGTCACTATTTACCGCAGGATATTGCTGCATATAAGGAAAGGATTGAGCAACTAAGCGAGGACATTGAGCGCAAGGAAGACACCAGGGGTGATCTGTTTCATATCCGCATTGGAAATCGCGAGTTTGGCAAGCGTGAAGATGCAGGCATGGTGCTTCAAAACATCATGGCAAAGGTCGCCGTCGAGAAAAAGCAAGGTTCTCAAGAAATTGGGGAGTTCGCAGGGTTTAAGTTAGTCGTTACAAAGGATTGGCATAATGAGCCAGTTCTAAAACTGCAATCGCCCAGCGGTTTATCTTATTCGGCAAACAGCGCAGATTCCGCGCTTGGCGTTGCACGAACGCTAGAGCATTGCATTAGCAAGCTGGATGAACAGTTAGCCCAAGCTCATGTGAATCTGTCTCGCAGTGAATCAAACCTTGTCACGATGAGCAAAGGATTAGAGGCTACCTTTGACTACGAACCGGAGCTTGAGCAACTTTTAGTACGGCAGCAGGAAATCAATACCGAGCTAGGGCTAAATAAAAGCGATGAGCAGCTTGCAGCGGAAGGTACTGAGGAGACGGGATCTGTAGAAACAGAACTGCCTGAAGCAAAAGAAACCCCTGAAAGTGTGCCAGATAGTGAGACGGGCGAGGAAGCAGAAGCGGAGCCGCTGCTTGACCTCGATGCGATAGTCAGTGCTGATGCTAAATGGGACTGGCTGACAGATGGGCAGGTTGATTGGGATATGGACATTCGTTGTTCACCATCGGCGCAACTGCTAGAAGCGATTGAGAATTTAGACTTAGCCTCGTTTAAGGTGCCAGAGCAAGATAATTCGCTTCTTGAGACATTGCCAGAGGAACCGCTGTTTGAACCCGTCGATCCACCAAAGTCGAGTTTGTCACCACCGGAGGAAGTGCAACCGTTACCTGAAATCGTTGAAGGCACTATCGCACAGCTAGAAATGCTGTATCAGAGTAAGGCACCCGCCACCGTTGAAGCTAAGCCGGAAGATCCAGCAGCCGATGCGAAAGCTACGCACGAAGACTACGCCCCATCCCAAAACTTAGCCCAAACCGAAGCAGTAGCACCACTAGAAAACGTCACCCCTGAAGTAACAGAGGCGATCTCATTACCACCACACGCCGCCGTCGAATCCGTCTCATCAGCGCAGGAAACCCTCACAGCGGATACTCAAGAGCCAGCGATCGCAGAAGTTGCCACTTTGAGCGCCCCAGAACAAAAATTGACCGACTCAGTAGAAGCTCCACAAGAGGCCACCATCATTGCTGAACAGGTTCAGAGGTGGGAAATGGTTGCTCAGGCTCTCTCAAAAAGCGAAGTCTATCGCACAAACATTATCCAAGTCATTGCGGCTTTCAATGAAGGCAAACCATTGACCGATGAACTTAAAAGTTTTATTAACAAAGATTTCTTGCTACACGAGCAGTTATTGACCTCGCTCAAACATTGGTATTGGATATCCAAAGAACAAGGGGCACCTCAAAATTTTCTTGATAAAATTCAATCGGTCGGGGAAGGCTTTAAGAATGGACAACCAATTCCTGAAGCAGCCTCTAAGATGATGCAAATTGATTTCAGTCGAGCGGAATGGAAGAAATTGAGTGAAGGAGTCAAGGAAAGTACGCCGGAGCGTCACACAGCTAGGGTTGCTATGAGGGCATTGCAGCGAGGCAAAAGCCACAAGGAAATCTTGAATATCCTAAGGTTCGATCCATCGTTCCGAAGCCTTCAATCTCAGCGCGGCGACGAGGCCGCACGGCAGTATAGCGAAAAAGCTCTGCGGTTTGCGCTGCAATACTACAACCAACAGCAGCAATCCCTAAAGCAAAGTACAGCAAGGATTTCTCATAGATTTTAAAGGCGGGTGAGTTTGTGAGGGGTAGAAGGGGAGGGCGATCGCTCTCCACCCACTACTTCTTCACTGTGCCCTGCTACACCTTAGTTTCAACATTCTTAAAGACGATCAAAACCTCGTCCATCGCGGTAAGGACACCTTACCAACTATCCTGAATTTTGACCTCTGGTTGTGGTGTACCATCCCCTACAGGCAAACCGATCGCCGCAGAACACCTCCGTTCTAGTGAATCTAGCTCCATTGTTGTGATAGCTATTGCTCTTCGCTGACTAGCGATCGCATTCAAAACATCGTCAGGCGATGCTTTTTGCAGCATCAAATGCCCTGCCAAAAACTCTCGCAGTAGTAACCCCCGAATCAGCTTGGGAATGTCCTCACCTCGATCCTTGAGTGACTGGACGATATCGTACAAATCGGGGTGTACCTGATCGTTGACCTCTATCGCTTTAATAAGAGTTTTTTTCAAGCTGCCAGCCCCTTATAAATACAATACGGATCGATGAAACGAAACGCTAGAGAAGAATTCGGTATAAATTTTTTGATCTCCGCGTGAACTGCATCTGGATAGTGCCAGCTCGGTTTATTCCCACGGACGAAATCTTCTAACAAATGGAGCGTACCCCCAACGGCGATCGCATGATCCACGGGTTCCAAGCCCGCCAGCCACCCATCAATTTGTTTCCAATACAGCGGCAACAATCTATGACCTTGGGAGAGAATTTCAAGATCGCATTCAGCGCCGCTAAACCCCGCAACCAAATTACGCAACACAAAATCGTTTTGGGTTTGACCCGTCGCCTCCATGACCCGCTCAACCAGCCAATTAAATCCAAAATCGGACGTTTTGGAGCTATTAATATCAGGCTTACCGCCGTCCATTACGATCCGTGAAAAATTCCTAAAGCCGCCCATCATTGATGCGATTCGAGAACTAACCGGAATCGACTTAGGCAACCCGCGCATTATTACCCCTGCTCCCTCAGGTTTCGTCCTGATGTCGGCAACCTTAAACGAGTAGTCCTTACCGCAATAACGGAAGTTAGCCATCGCAATCTTCAGATCCTTAATCAAAGCCTCAGAGGATGCATACTCCGATATCGGCAACAGAATACACAGATTAATAGACGAGTGCTTAGGCAACCCGAACTGTTGAGCGAACGCCCCTAACACCCCCAACACTTGATAAAGCGCACGAACATTCTTACGTTCACCTACCGCGATTGCAGCGCCCTGATACGAACTGGCATGACGCCCCAATAAATAATATCCGTCTGGATCTGCAACCCAACTCGATTCCAATCCCAACGTATCCCCATGCAGTCGGCTTAACCGTTCGCAAGACTCAGAATCAGACGGGGCACAGTACGGACTCATGCTTAAAATCTTTGGCCCTTGGCTCCCCTTCGCAACCCCCTTAACCAGCGATGCCCCCACATCGACAACAATACAAATCGGATCGGACATACAACAACCTTACGTGTTACAAAAACTACTAACGTAATACGCTAAATAAGTAAAAATACTTACTCGCTAATTTTACCTAATTTGACCCTGTTTTCACCTTTCTTTCTGTATTTTGCTGCAAAAGTAAGGCAAACTACCTTACATTTGTCAAATTTTCTCGAACTTATTGATAAAAAGACTTACTATTGCGAATAACTCTATTTTAACCCTATTTTTAACTAAAAAAATTCCTTTTAGACACTAATTTTTCTATATTTCTGCCGGAACAAGAGGATTGTGGTAAGTTGTTGAGATGAATTATGCGAGTAATATTTATCACACCTAACGCACCGCTGGTAGTTTTTTAGATTTTGGACTAAAACCATGCTCACCATCGGCAAAATGCGCCCCGATCAAGCCGCCCAATATTTCGAGCAAGACAACTACTATCAACAGAAAAAATCTGTAGACGCTTCGGAATGGATCGGGGAAGGTGCAGAAAGTTTGGGCTTAGTTGGTGCGGTCGATCCAAAAATGTTTGAGCAAATTTGCTATGGCAACACGCCAGACGGCAAAACTCAGCTACGGCTAGACGCTAAAAACGGTGAACCCGTCGCTGGGATTGATTGCACCTTTAGCGCCCCCAAGAGTTTAAGCCTTGCTGCATTGGTTGGAGGGGATGCCCGACTGATAGCCGCCCATGATGCAGCGGTTAAAGCAGCCTGCAAGGTAATTGAGTCACGCTATGTCTGGACAAGGGTACAGGGCGATCGCCTCCAAGCTAAGCCAGTGATCGCCCTGTTTGCTCACGACACTAGCCGCGAACTCGATCCGCAGCTCCACACTCACGCTTTTTTCGCAAACCTTGTGCAGACTCCTGAAGGTAAGTGGCAAAGCTTAGCAAACGAGAAAATCTATGAATATAAAATGCTGTTGGGGCAAGTTTACCGGAACGAGTTAGCGCGTAACGTCGAGGCTATCGGGTACCGGATCGAGCATCGCCCTGACGGACTATTTGAGCTGGCAGGCTATAGCCGCGAGCAAATTCTAGGCTTCAGTGAGCGCCACAACCAGATTTTGCAACGGCTTGCAGAGATGGGCTTGCCTGATACAACAGAAAACCGGATCGCTGCCCTGTTTGCCACCCGCAAAACCAAAGAAAAAAACCTTGACCGTGCTGCCCTGCGAGACTATTGGATACGCACGGCTCAAACCGCTAACATTGTCCATCCAGTACCAGGGCGACCCATTCAGCGCCCTGATACTTTGCCCGAACTCGTAGCCCAAGCGGTCAGGCATTGCGAGACGCGCCGCTCGGTTTTCCCACTTGAGGCTATTGAGCGCTACATAACGGCACAACCAACAGGACAAACGATCG
>JBGSVR010000362.1:0-5858 GCA_041752855.1 Thermosynechococcaceae cyanobacterium | reverse complement strand
GTGGCAATGATTGGCATTGGCGAAGGTGCCCAGCGCTTTGCAGCAGATCAGTTTAAGTCTCTCGGTCCTAATGTTTTGTTTGTGGTACCCGGAAACGACAACGCTCGCAATCGCACCCTGAATATACCCAAAACGCTGGTCTTAGGTGACGCAAAGGCGATCGCCGAGCAGGTTCCCTCTATTAATGATGTGGCACCGCAGCTCCAGAACCAGGCACCCGTCGTCTACGGCAGCAAGCGCAAAACGACCCTGGTCATTGGCACCACCGAACGCTTTGCCATTGTCCGAGATTACAATGTGGCGCGGGGTCGATTTATTACGCAGCAGGAGGTTCAGCGAGGGACTCCTGTGGCGGTAATTGGGTCTAAACTCGCCGAAACGTTATTTGGGCAAAAAAATCCCCTAGGGGAACGAGTGCGCGTTAGGGGGCTGTCGTTTAAGATTATTGGCTTACTGGCTTCTAAAGGCTCATTTTTAGGCAATAACCAAGACGATGTGCTGCTGGTGCCCCTTTCTACGCTTTCCAGTCGGCTTACAGGGCGCACCTCACCCTATGGCGTAGAGGTCACGTTTATTTCAATCTCGGCTAAAAATCAGTCCCAGATGGCGGCGGCTAAAACCCAAATTACCAACCTGCTGCGGCTCCGGCACAAAATTGTGACCGAAGATGACTTTACCGTGCGCTCTCAAGATGAAG
Organism: Thermosynechococcaceae cyanobacterium; assembly: GCA_041752855.1. Lineage (GTDB taxonomy): Bacteria > Cyanobacteriota > Cyanobacteriia > Thermosynechococcales > Thermosynechococcaceae > JAAURS01. The sequence continues at coordinate 5,161 of JBGSVR010000362.1, read as the reverse complement.
CCCTCAGCATTATTGGAGCCGTAACGGGGGCGCTCACCATTATGCTGGTGGCGATCGCCGGAATCTCGCTCCTGGTCGGCGGTATTGGCATCATGAACATCATGCTGGTGTCGGTCACAGAGCGTACTCAAGAAATTGGCTTACGCAAGGCGATCGGGGCAACCCAGTCAGATATTTTGATTCAGTTCTTGATTGAGTCGATCATTTTGTCGGCAGCGGGCGGCATTATCGGCATTATGATTGGGGCGGGAACCGTTGTTATGGTGGGGGTTTTAACGCCTCTCAAGAGCAGCGTGTCGATGCCTGCGATCGCCTTAGCCGTGTCGGTTTCTGGCGGCATTGGCGTCTTTTTTGGCGTGGTGCCCGCTCAGCGTGCAGCTCGCTTAGACCCCATTGTCGCCCTACGCAGTAATTAGGATTGTGAATCTATGCCATCGGATAGCTCTCATAGTGCAGCAAGCCATAGTGCAGCAGGTCACAAAGCAGCGGTCATTATTCGCCTAGAAGGGGTGAATAAGGTCTATGGGCTAGGTGAAACCATCGTTAACGCCCTCAGAGACGTTAACCTCACCGTCAAGGCAGGGGAATACTGCGCCATTATGGGCGCATCTGGCTCTGGCAAGTCCACCATGATGAATATGATTGGCTGTCTTGATCGCCCAACCACGGGTCGTTACTACCTAGACGGCGAAGCAGTCGCAGAAATGGATGACGCTCAGCTTGCTCATGTCCGAAATCGCAAAATTGGGTTTGTGTTTCAGCAGTTTCATCTGTTGTCTCAGGTGAGCGCACTAGAGAATGTGATGCTGCCGATGATTTATGCCAATGTACCTGCCGCAGAGCGCAAAGAAAGGGCGATCGCCGCACTACAGCAGGTGGGCTTGGGCGATCGCCTCAACAACCGTCCCAACCAGCTATCTGGGGGGCAGCAGCAGCGGGTTGCCATTGCGCGGGCGATTGTGAATCGCCCTGTACTGCTGCTAGCAGATGAGCCGACGGGGGCACTCGATTCTAAAACCACCCAAGAGATTTTAGAGATTTTTGGGAACCTTAATACAGAGGGGATGACCGTTGTAATGGTGACACACGAAGCAGAAGTGGCTCGCAGTACCCGCCGCGTGATCTGGTTTCGGGATGGACAGGTCATTCATGAAAACCTAAAGCCCGAAGACCTCATGCAGGCGACGTTTTAAGGATATTTTCTAAAACCCAATCAGGCTAAAGCCTTGGACTGGGTATGCGATACTCATCATTGAGATATCGTCATTCTATCGAGCGATTCCGTTAGATTTCATCCATTTCGCCTCCGTTGTCAATATTGTCTATGTCAACTTCTGAGTCAATCCCTGAATTTCAGCCTCCAGGCAGCGGCAAGGGCTACCGCGCCTTGATGCAAAACCGTCCCTTTGTGATTCTATGGATAGGCCAGATTGTTTCACAAATCGCCGACAAGATTTTTTTTGTCCTGCTGATTGATTTGGTGATCCACTACATTACGCCGGACTTTCCAGAAAACACCGCGAAGGCATCCGTCATGATGGCGAATACCCTACCGGCAGTCTTTCTGGGGTTTGCTGCCGGCATTTTCGTAGATCGGTGGTCGAAAAAGCAAATTCTGTGGGCGAGTAATCTGGGGCGCGGAATCATGACGTTTATGATTCCGATTTGTCCAAAGCAGCTATTGTTTCTGTTGCTCATTGCCGTCGGAGAATCTATCCTGACGCAGTTTTTTGCCCCCGCAGAGCAGGCAACCATTGCCGTTTTAGTCGAGCGGAAGCTTCTCATGCCTGCCAATGCCCTCTTTAGCACCACCATGATCGGTTCGTTTGTGGTGGGATTTGCGGTTTGTCCTGTCCTGCTGGGCTGGGCGAACGGCTGGGGCGGAACCTATGGCGGTGCATTTTTGGTGGGTGGTCTTTATGTTGCGGCGGCTGTTGTGTTGGCCTTGCTGCCCATCGAAGACGATAAGCCCGTGGATGCTAAACCACAGCATCCCTGGAAAGAATTTAAACAGGGGCTGAGGTACATTCAGAAAAATCGCCTTTTGAGCAACGCGATGGTGCAGCTTGCCATTTTGTACAGTGTTTTAGCTGCGCTCATTGCCCTTGCGCCAGGATTTTTAAAGACGATTAATGAGAATCAACGAGAATTTAGCTTTATTCTTTCTTGTGCAGGGGTGGGGCTAATCCTGGGTGCGGCGCTGTTGGGTCAGTGGGGCGATCGCCTCAATCACTGGCCACTCCCGCTCATCGGGTTCTTGAGTATGGGGTTTGTTTTAATTAGTTTTTTCTTTGTCACCCAGCTATGGCTAATTTTGCTATTGAGCGTACTGTTGGGTTTTGGCGCTGCCTTTGTGGGGGTACCTATGCAGACTCTCATTCAAACCCAAACGCTGCCAGATATGCGGGGCAAGGTATTTGGAGTACAAAATAACGTCATTAATATTGCGCTGAGTCTACCCTTGGCGATCGCCGCACTTTTGGCGGACGCAACGTCTTCGGTTCGCGGGGTTCTACTCGCCATTGGCATCCTCGTTTGCATGATCGGCTTGTGGTCATGGCGCAGGACGCGGCACGTTCTCCAAGAAGAAGCCTATCCAGATCTTTGACCGCACTTTAAGGGCTGTAACATTTAGACAATCTATGTCAGGGCGTGCCTAAATTTCTCGACAGACCCTGTATAAAACACTACACTTAGAATCTGTCCCTAAGGTCTGAGCAAAAATTTAGGCATTTGCACTGTATACCTTGCCCCTACGCGCCTTTAGATTATTTTGCTTGACTTAAAACTTTCAAAAAAATTTTCAAATTCACGATTGGCTGGAGAGGTTTTGACCGTGCGTGCAACCGGAGCATTCGCCCTTCTTGATAGTTTAAAGCGCCACGGCGTCGAGCATATTTTTGGCTATCCCGGCGGCGCAATTCTGCCCATTTATGACGAGATTTATCGCGCAGAAGAACGGGGTGACATTCGCCACATTTTGGTACGTCACGAGCAGGGTGCAGCCCATGCCGCAGACGGCTACGCCAGAGCAACGGGTAAAGTAGGGGTCTGTTTTGCCACCTCAGGGCCTGGTGCTACTAACCTGGTCACAGGCATTGCCACAGCTCACATGGACTCCATCCCTATGGTGGTCATTACAGGGCAAGTGCCCAGTAACGTCATTGGCAGTGATGCCTTTCAAGAAACCGATATTTTTGGCATTACGCTGCCCATCGTAAAGCACTCCTACGTAGTGCGTGACCCGAAAGACATTGCTCGTATTGTTGCAGAAGCCTTTCATATTGCGGGTACGGGTCGTCCAGGCCCTGTCTTAGTAGATGTGCCCAAAGACATTGGTCTTGAAGAATTTGATTATGTCGCGGTTGAACCAGGTCAGGTCAATTTACCAGGCTATCGCCCGACTGTCCGTGGCAATAATCGTCAGATTGCAAATGCGCTTAAGCTCATTCAGGCGGCAAAACAGCCCCTGCTATACGTGGGCGGGGGAGCCATTACCGCCAATGCCCACGCCGAGCTAAAAGAACTTGCAGAGCGCTTTCAAATCCCCGTCACAACCACCCTCATGGGCAAAGGTGCCTTTGACGAGCGCCATCCCCTCGGCTTAGGAATGCTGGGGATGCACGGCACCGCCTACGCCAATTTTTCTGTCACCGAATGCGATCTGCTGATTGCGGTTGGCGCTCGGTTTGATGACCGCGTGACGGGCAAACTCGATGAGTTTGCCTCTCGCGCAAAAGTGATTCATATTGATATCGATCCCGCTGAGGTGGGTAAAAATCGGGGGCCAGAGGTGCCCATTGTGGGCAGCGTAAAGCCCGTTTTGCAGGAGCTGCTGAAGCTTTCTCAAACGTTAAGCCCAACCGAAAAGCCCGATACTCAAGCATGGTTAGCGCGGATTCACCGCTGGCGAGAAGATTACCCTTTAGTCGTACCTCATCCTGACGGGAAATTATCGCCCCAAGAAGTGATCGTGGGGTTAGGTCAACAGGCACCTGACGCTTACTACACCACCGATGTGGGTCAGCACCAGATGTGGTCTGCTCAATTTTTAAAGAATGGCCCCCGCCAGTGGATTTCTAGCGCTGGGCTGGGCACGATGGGATTTGGAATGCCCGCTGCGATGGGCGCACAGGTGGCATTGCCCGATCATCAGGTGATCTGCATTAGCGGGGATGCCAGCTTTCAGATGAATTTGCAAGAGCTGGGCACCCTGGCACAGTATGGGATCAACGTAAAAACAGTCGTTATCAACAATTTCTGGCAGGGCATGGTGCGCCAGTGGCAGCAGGCTTTTTACTGGGAGCGCTACTCAAATTCCAATATGGATAAGGGCGTACCAAACTTTGTGAAGCTAGCAGAAGCCTTTGGTATTAAGGGGATGGTCGTAAACCATCGAGATGATTTGGAAGGGGCGATCACCGAAATGTTAGCCCATGATGGTCCAGTTCTGCTTGATGCCCACGTCACGCGGGATGAGAACTGCTACCCCATGGTTGCACCAGGTAAAAATAACTCCCAAATGCTGGGACTCCCTGAGCGGATTCTTGATCGGGCGGCGGAGCTGGTTTATTGCAGCGGCTGCGGCGCAAAAAATACGCTTCACAATCGTTTTTGCCCTGAGTGTGGCACAAAACTGTAATTTAAGCGGTCACTAGGCTATGGTAGGGAGCGTTGGCAATTGCCAGCCTGTTCTAGAGTGCCCGATGAATGGCAAAGCTGAAGATTACTCATGGATTTACAGGCTCAAATTCAGGCGTTAATTGATGATGCCCCAGCGGATAAGGCTACGAGAGACGGTGTACAGGTTGTGGCGATCGCCTTGGCAGAGATCGCACAAGGGCTAGCCCACACCGAGTACTACATTCTGCAAAATCTTGATGCGCAGTGGCAAGTCACAACCCTCCAGCACCGAACCCAAGAAGAACTTCAAAAAACGGTGCTTTATGCCTATGCAAATCTAGCTGATGCCACAAAAGTAGGTCAGTCAGGTGAACTCATTGCAGTTCCTGTTCCGGTGGTACAGCTTTTATTTCAGTTTTTCTCCTTTGAAACCGTAGATAGTTTTTTATTCGTTGACGATGCCCAGCAGTCCGATCAAATTCGAGAGCTAAAACGGCAGGATTTACAGGCTTTGGTGCAGGCATACCTTAAAGCGCAT
>JBGSVR010000361.1:0-5060 GCA_041752855.1 Thermosynechococcaceae cyanobacterium | reverse complement strand
CACCATTTGGCGAATATTCAAGAGGGCGATCGCGTCCTCATCCATGCCGCAGCGGGGGGCGTGGGTCAGGCAGCAGTGCAGTTAGCGCAACGAGCTGGCGCTCAGGTTTTTGCCACAGCAAGCCCTGCAAAGTGGGACTTTTTGCACGATATGGGCGTTGAGAATACCTTCAACTCTCGCACCCTAGACTTTGCAGCAGAAATTTTGTCGCTCACGGAGGGGCAAGGCGTTGATATTGTCCTCAACAGCCTCAACGGGGACTTTATTGGCAAAAATTTAGAGGTTTTAGCCCCGAAAGGTCGATTTATTGAAATTGGCAAACTGGGCATTTGGGAGGAGTCCGAAATCCACGCTCAGCGAGCGGACGTGTTTTATTTCCCCTTTGATTTATTAGAGGTATCGCTCCAAGATCCGGCCTTGTTTACCTCAATGCTGCGAGACTTAATGCAGATGTTTGAGCTGCGTCAGCTTCAGCCATTGCCTCATCAGGTTTTCCCCATTGAAGAAGCCGTCAGCGCTTTCCGACACATGGCGCAGGCCAAACACAAGGGCAAAGTGGTGCTTTCTGTAGCAGAACGCCCTGCGGAGACTGCTGCGATCGTCCATGCCGACGGCACCTATCTTGTGACAGGTGGGATGGGAGCATTGGGGCTTCAGGTTGCTCATTGGTTAGCCGATCAAGGCGCAAAAACCCTCGTTTTAACAGGTCGAAGCTCCCCTTCTGAGGCAGCGCAGCAAGACATTCAGCGCCTTGAGCAAAAGGGCGTTCAAGTATGCCTGATTCAGGCAGATATTGCCCAACCCTCCGATGTGCAGCAGATGTTTGCAACCATTGAGCAGTCTCTGCCGCCCTTGCGGGGAATCATCCACGGGGCTGGAGTTTTAGATGATGGTGTGCTTCAGGGACAAACTTGGGAACGTTTTGGGCGAGTGATGGCACCGAAGGTTGCAGGAGCCTGGAATTTACATACCCAAAGTCTAGAATTGCCCCTCGACTTTTTTGTCTGTTTTTCGTCAGTTGCGGCATTGTTAGGTTCGCCTGGGCAGGGCAACTATGCGGCGGCGAATGCCTTTATGGATGGGTTAGCCCACTACCGCAGAAGCCTCGGGAAACCAGCCCTCAGCCTAAACTGGGGACCTTGGGGCGGCGTGGGCATGGCAGCAGAACTGAGCGATCGCAACACAGCACGACTAGCCCTCAGCGGCATCACGCCTTTAGATCCAGAGCTAGCCTTAGAAACAATGGGCGAACTTCTGACCCAGAATACCTCCCAGAAATCGTCTCAGATTGGCGTAGTGCAAATTGAATGGTCTAAATTTCTGGAGCAGTTGTCTAACGGCGTAGTTCCGCCCTTTTTGGAGCAGGTCGCAGCTGTCGCCGAAGCCGGAACCCAGGCTTATTCGGCTTTTCGGCTCCAGCTAGAGGCTGCACCCCCTGAAGAGCGGCGGGGTTTGTTAACGCAACATGTGCAGACTCAAATCGCCAAGGTCATGGGACTCAGTTCCCCTGAAGAGATTGAGCTAGACCGAAGCTTTACAGACTTGGGGATGGATTCTCTGATGGGCATGGAAATGAAGAGTCGGCTTCAGGCCAGCCTGAACTGCTCTTTCCCCATTACGCTGGCGATGGACTACCCCACGGTCGGTTCTCTCATTAACTACATTGAGCAGGAGGTGCTATCGGCTGGTTCAGCTCTCACCAACGCCGTTTCAACACAGTCTTCTCCCCCTCAAGCGTTAACGGCACCCTCTTCGGTGGAGTCTAGCGCGGCGGCTCAAGTCGCAGCAGCTACAGCAGCCACAGCGCTAGACCCGACACAAGCGTCCCTTAAGGCAACGGGGAACGGTCATCAGCCTTCAAGCAATGGCGCAAATGGAGCGGCACCAAACCAAACGATTCCGCCGGAGTTTTATCAGTTTGAGCTGTCACCGGAATACCTGAACCTCAAGGAATACCTAGAACAGGGCAAGAAAATTGGGAACCCATTTTTTACGGTGCATGACGGCATCGCCAAAGACACCACGTCCATTGAAGGACAAGATGTGGTCAATTTCTCCAGCTATAACTACTTAGGGCTGTCAGGCGATCCTGCGGTTTCAGAAGCCTCAAAAGCCGCCATTGATCGCTATGGCACGTCTGTTTCAGCCAGCCGAGTGGTATCTGGAGAGCGCTCCATTCATCAAGATTTGGAACGGGCGATCGCCGATTTCCTCGGTACCGAAGACTGCATCGTCTACATTGGCGGACACACCACCAACGTCAGCACTATTGGGCACCTGTTTGGTAAAAACGACCTGATTGTGTGTGATGCCCTTAGCCACAACAGCATTCAGATTGGCTGTACGCTCTCTGGCGCAACTACGATTCCATTTGTTCATAATGATGTGCGATCTCTGGAGCAAATCCTTCAGTCACGTCGCCATGAATTTGAAAAGGTATTGATCGCCGTGGAGGGTGTTTACAGCACTGACGGCGATTTAGCGCCCCTACCCGAGATTATCGAACTCAAGAAACGTTTTAAAACCTTTTTGCTGGTCGATGAAGCCCATTCCATTGGGGCAGTGGGTCGTCAGGGGCGCGGCGTGGGGGAACACTTTGGGGTGGCTCGTACCGATGTGGATTTGTGGATGGGCACCTTGAGCAAATCCTTTGCAAGCTGCGGGGGCTACATTGGAGCCTCGACTGTAATGGTGGAATACCTTAAATACACCTCCCCTGGATTTGTCTACAGCGTAGGCATGACCCCCTCTAATGCGGCATCCGCGTTAGTTGCGCTTCAAAGACTCCAAGCTGAGCCGGATCGGGTCACTCGACTACAAGAGCGCACCCTACTGTTTTTATCTTTGGCAAAAGAACAGGGGTTTGATACGGGCACCAGCCACGACTCGCCTGTGGTGCCCATTATTATTGGCGACCCCTATAAAGCAGTGCAGCTTTCTCAGGCAATGCTGCTGCGCGGCGTTAATGCCCAGCCGATGATCTATCCTTCTGTGCCCTATGATGCGGCTCGTCTACGGTTCTTTTTAAGCTGCGACCACACCGAGGCGCAAATTCGGCAGACGATCGCAATTCTGGCGGAAGAGATTGAAAAGATGAAGGGGGGTACAAAAAATAGCAACGACTGGCTACATTATCTAATGCGATCGCAGTTTGTTGCAGACAAGGCTACGAATCGACCTAAGCAGTCATTGTCGAGCTAGGTGGCTTGATTTCTAAGTGATCGTAGGTGTAAGGCGATTCTTCCGTGATTGAGCATCAAGTGGATGTCTACTACAAGTGATTGCCCCTCAGGGCTACCGTGTACAGACAAGTCTGTGCAAACTCAAAACATGCAAAATCCCCTCCTCGGAGGGGTGCCCGAAGGGCGGGGTGGGTTAGTCAGTAGCGCCATGACTAACCCACCCCTACCCCTCCCAAGAGGGGATTGATGGATCGGTTTACAGCAAAAACCTTTGCGAATCAAGAATTTAATACTGGTGTGTACACGGGAGCCTCTCAGGGGCATCCCCTTACGTTACGTTTGTTAAAATACAGCACAAAGGCTTTGTCCTAGAAGAGGTTACGCGATGACAATTGTGCTTACCCTTAGTCCCGAACTAGAAGCATTGCTGCATGACAAAGCTGCTCAGCAAGGTCAAGATGTTAACTCTGTTGCGTCTGAATTGTTGGCTAGTGCCTTAGGGTGGGAAAGACAAGATACAGAAGAGGCAATTAAGGGCATTCAGCAAGGGTTAGATGATTTTGAGACAGATCGATTCCGGTCTTTTCAAGATTTTGCCGAAGAACAGCGTTACAAATACAATCTGCCCGCTCATTCATGAAGTACCGGATCGATATTTCAAGCATGGCAGAAGCTGAGGCAGATAGTGCATTTCTCCGGTTGTCCCAAGCCACCTCTCCCGCAAAGGCAAGTCAATGGTATTCAGGGTTACTACAAGCGATTGAGTCCTTGTCTCAAATGCCAAAACGTTGCCCACTAGCAAGAGAGAATCAGTATTTTAGCCAGGAGATCCGTCAATTAATCTACGGTCGAGGGCGAAATTCATACCGACTCCTTTTCATGATTCTGGAGGGGCAAAACATATCAACGATTCGCATTCTTCATATCCGCCACGCATCACAGCAAACGATTGGTGAAGACCCAGACGATTCCGAGACAACCTAAAATTGCTAAGGCACCTAACCTTATCCTGATACAAGCTCCAGCATAACATCTGTATACATAGGTTTCTTCTTAAGACGATCGCCCTTCAAACTGCGCCATAAACCGACGGTCAATCCGGTCTTTCCAATGCCAAAGCCATCGAAAAGGGCCAATGCAGAGAGTGCCCCAAACTGCGATCGCCTGCCGATCTCCTGTCCCAATCAGCGACAGATACCGCTTTTGCGGATGGAAGGGTTTTGATGCTTTGCCAGCAGTCACGCGCCGAAGGTTTTCAAACAGAGGCTGACCCTGACGGACAGCAAATACGCCTGCCTTGGGTCTAGGATGATTGACCACTGTGGCAATATCACCTGTTGCAAAAATATGGGGGTGCGATACGGACTGAAGCGTATCGGTCACTAAGATAAACCCCTGGGCATCGGTTGCTAGACCCGAATCCTGTAGCCAAGCGGGTGCGGAGGCATGAGTAAGCCAAAAAATGCGATCGCACGTTACCCGCAGCCCAGACTGACAAACCACAACCCGTTGAGAATCTGGCATTGGCTCCACTGCCGTCACCTGCTCCTGTAAATGGAGCTGAACACCACGGGCAATGAGGAGCTGCGCAAGGCGATCGCCCGCCGCCGCTGAAGCCCCGCTCATCAAGCGTTCACTTTTGTGAAACAAGTGGATTACGACGGGTAGATGCTGAAGACGCGCCTGCATTGTCAGGGCAAGCTCTACCCCACCTGCACCACCCCCAACAATCCCCAAAGAGATAGGGCGTTGACCTGGCTCCACCGCCAAAGACTGTAAAAGCTGATTCCAGCCTGCCAGAAATTGCGGGACGGGCTTGGCTGGAATGGTATAGTCTGCCGCGCCAGGGATTTTTAGCAGGGCTGGGGTGCTGCCAAT
>JBGSVR010000360.1:0-2277 GCA_041752855.1 Thermosynechococcaceae cyanobacterium | reverse complement strand
GTTATTCAGCCCAATGAAGCTGAGCCATTCATAGAGGCGTTACCGATTGAGTCATTCTATGGGGTAGGACGTGCCACAACCACCAAGATGCAGGAGCTAGGTATCCGCACAGGTGCAGATCTAAAGCAGCATAGCGAACGCAAACTTGCGCATCACTTTGGCAAAGTTGGACTGTTCTATTACCAGATTGCCAGAGGGATTGATGAGCGCCCAGTCAATCCTAATCGAATTCGTAAATCCATCGGCGCGGAGACGAGCTTTGACCCTGACCTGGAAGGACGAGCAATCATTGAGCAGAAGCTGGAGGCGATCGCCCAGGAAGTCCAGCAGCGAATTGAACGCAATAGCGCAAAAGGACGCACGATTACGCTGAAGGTGAAGTTTGCGGACTATCGCCAAATCACACGTAGCCGGACGATGCTGGAGCATGTGTCAAACGAAGGTCAGATTTTAGGGATTGCGAAAGAACTCCTTAGCGGTGTGGAGCTTGAAGCCCAGAAGGTCAGACTGTTAGGGATAACTCTCTCAAACTTGGACACCGAGGAAGATAAGCCATGTTATCGACAGATGGAGTTAGATTTACAGTTGACGGCAAAGCTGATGTCGCTGGATGCCACAATGGACTGGAGCTAGCGTTTTTCAACGACTAAGGAATAAGAAACATCAAGTGTGAAGCAGCCAAAGATTGAGAACTACAGAAGACGGGCGCGGCTAGGCGGATGGCTAGGTCTTGCCTTGCAGCCCATTTCATTGCTTCTTATCGGTTCGTTGAGTGAGCTTGACGGGATGAGCGCCAGGGGTATTCTTGGAATAAGTGTCTTGGGATTAAGCTTTATTTTGATGGATTGGGGTATTTGGAACTATGCCAAATCAAAAGGATATGGGAACTATGTCGCAGCTTTAAGCGTTTTCTGTGTTTATGGCCTAGTAATTCTGTTATTCTTACCCGATAAGCAGAGAAATAGAGAAATACCTAAATAAAAGTATCAACTCGAATAATGCCAACAATTCCCCAGTCCACTCCTACACCATCCCCACTCGACACCCTCATCACCCTAAAGTCCCAGTACGAACGATCGCTCTCCGAAGCAGAGACGCAAGCAAGCCACCTGAGAGAACAGCTTTCGCACGTCAATGCCCTTCTGCTGAATCAGCTTGTACCGTCGCAAGCTCCCATCAAATCAGCAGAGCCAACGCTAACTCTTGAAGAAGCAGATGCCCTAGTCGAACGCTTAGCTCTAGCCCCTGCTGCCTCTGAAGCGCCCGTAAGCAATACTCCCAAGCCTAATGTCAGCACCCCAAAATCTAAATCAGAACCACAACCAACCCCAGCATCAGGAAAACGCAACCCCCGCCCACTGCTGCCAGCTTACGCGGGGCTGACGCGGGTAGAGGCGATCGCCCAGCTATTGCAAGCCACCCCAGGCCAAGACGTAACTACAGCTCAAATCAGCGAAGGACTTTTTGGAACGTTAAGCGCAGCAGATCATAAAGCAGAACGAAAAAGTCTAAACACCCAACTGTACAAAGGTCAAAGCCAGAAGCTATGGCAAAAGGGAACAGCCCTTGGCACGTACACGATTGGCGCACCCACGCCTAGCGCAAGTGTTGAGCCTACGCCCAAAACCCCCGCCACGAAGGCTGAACCCCCAGCAACGACCGCTAAACGAAAGTCACTGACGCTATTGCCTGCCTATGCTGAGCTGACGAAACGGGATGCGATCGCCCAAGTTCTCACAGCGTCATCCGGTAAAGTAATGCACCAGGACACGATTATCAAGAGCCTATATGGTGATCTCAGTCCTGAAGAACTCAAAGAGGAGCGAGTCAGGATCAAGACGGCATTGCTAACTGGCGTGAAAGATCAGAAATGGCAAAAAGCTTCTGCACCTTCCAGCTATTTCATAAAAGCCGCAGCATCAGGCGCTAAGTCCAAAAAGTCAGTGGGTAAATCCAAGCCACTGACTTCCAAAGCTGAAACTGCGATCGCACCTGTCGTAACAACACCAGCCGTAGAATCACCACCAGTGGCAGCAGCTAAGCAGCGGAACTCACTGACGGTATTGCCAGCCTTTGAGGGCATGACAAAACTGGATGCGATCGCCAAAGTGCTTGGGCAAAATCTTGGAGAAGTATTGCATTCGACTTTGGACAAATCTGAAGGTCAAATGGGCTGAACGCTATGCAAGAAAGGATAATGACGGTTTCAATCTAAAGCCCCGTCATTATCGCCACCTCCATTATGCCTATTCCTCTCACTGCATCTGAGTTTAAGAG
>JBGSVR010000359.1:0-3388 GCA_041752855.1 Thermosynechococcaceae cyanobacterium | reverse complement strand
AAAGTTCGAGAAATATCCAGACGGTAAGATACTATTCAAACCCATCAGCCAGCGGATGATACATTAAGGGCTGCTTAAAACCAGCTCAAACCCCATCCATCACACTGCTATGAATCTATCGACCATCATTCTGGCGTTCCTGGGCCTTGGGATTTTGTTTGGCGCACTGCTCAACGGCGTATTTCCAGCGGCGATCGCCCCCCTCGACCACTACCTCCTCACCCCTATCGGCGAAGTTTTTCTGCGATTAATTCAGTTTGTCGTGGTGCCCATCGTATTTTGCTCCATGATATTGGGGCTAACCCGTATCCAAAATGCGGCACAGGTAGGGCGATACGCCATCAAGCTTTTGAGTAGCTACGTCATCACCAGCATGGTTGCCACCGCCCTGGGTATAGGCATGGCCTTTCTGCTGAAGCCAGGGGCAGGCGTGACGGGCTTTAGCCTTCCCGAAGGCTTGGCGCAGGCAAAGGGGCTTTCGCTGCTCGATTGGCTGGTGAGTTTAGTGCCCGTTAACCCTCTAGAAGCCTTAAGTACCGCTAACCTGCTGCAAATCATCGTCTCCGCCGCCCTCATCGGCATTGCCATTCAGTTTGTGGGCGATAAAGCCGCCAGCTTTTTAGCTTTTATCGAAAGCTGCTACGCAATCTTTGAAAAAGTATTGGCTCTTATTCTGTACATCGCGCCTATTGGCGTATTTGCCCTCATTAGTTCCGTCATTGCGACTCAAGGTTTAGAGATTATCTTGCGGCTGCTGGTGTATGTATTGGGGCTGCTCACCACCACCGCCCTCATGATTGGCATTTATACCTGTATCTTGTTTGCCTTACGCGCCAAACCGCTCCACTTTTTTCGCAGCATGTTCCCAGCTTTGTCTTTAGCGTTTGGTACCGCCAGCTCCAATGCAGCTCTACCGATCGCCCTCCAAAACGTCCAGGAGAGCTACGGCCTACGCCCTGAAATTGCGACCTTCGCCCTACCGTTGGGGACTGCGCTAAAGCGTGATGGATCAGCCATCTTACAGGGGTTTAATGCCCTATTTATTGCCCAGGTTTATCAGGTGCCGCTTACGTCTTCGATGCTGTTGGCGATCGCCGTAAGTACCCTTCTCGTCTCCTTCAGTACCCCTGGTGTCCCAGGGTCAGCGCTCATTACAATGACGACGGTGCTGTCAGCGGCGGGGCTACCGATTGAAGGTGTGGCGATCGTCGCTGGGGTCGATCGATTGACTGATGGGTTTAAGACCGTACTCAATATTGTGGGCAATACCACCAACGCCATTATTTTGAGCCATTGGGAGCCAGAGCAAGCCGCTGTTGCTGCTGAAAAGAAAATTCCAGAACTGCAAACTAATCTCCCGTCCTAGGCAAAGAGACACCAAGCCTGACTTAGCATAGGGAAAGAACTCATCCCCACAGGTAGGCACCATGACGGCTGAACCCTTACAACCCGTAGCAGAACGCGAATGGTGGGCGCAGCGATGGATTGATGTCCTAGAATCCTTTGGCTGGCGACGGCGACTAGAACGCGCCAGAAATTATGTGCGCGAAGGGCGAGTGCTGTCTCTAAACTTCCAAGGTCCCCAGGTGTTGGCTCAAGTGCAGGGCACTGCCCCAGAACCCTACGCAGTTTCCTTAGGGCTAGACCCCTTCACCGATGAGCAGTGGGGCTATGTGATTGAAGAACTCTCCACACGCGCCATTTTTGCCGCAAAGCTCCTTGCTGGGGAGATGCCCCAAACCATTGAAGATGCCTTTACCGCCAGCGGACTTAGCCTATTTCCCTTTAGTAAATTTGATATTCATAGCACCTGCGACTGCCCCGATCCCGTAAATCCGTGCAAGCATATCGGTGCGGTGTACTATCTCTTAGGCGACTACTTTAGCCAAAACCCATTCATTTTGTTTGAATTAAGGGGTCGCACCAAAGCCCAGATCATCGAAACCCTGCGTCAATTGAGAAGTGATCCAGACGCTGTGGTTGAAAATCTATCCACCACCACAGCACACCAGTCTGTATTGCCTGACCTTGCCCTGCGATTTTGGCAGTACAGTGCCCAACTTGATCCTTCTCTGGTTGTCATTGCGCCACCCCCCACTCAAGAAAATGTGTTGAATGTGTTGGGGGATTTTTCTGTAGAAGACTCTGCGGCCTACCCTTCAGGCGGCAGCGCAGAAGGTCAGAAACTTCTAGATGCGCTGCGGCAGATGTATCAGCAGGTGTATTACCAAAGTCTGATGACTGCTATGCGAACTGGGGAATAATCTGACGCACAACCGGATATTCCAATGAAGCCAGGACGTTGTGTGAAAGCTGAGTTTGAGTACATCCGTCATGGGACTCAGACGTTGATTGCTTCGTTCAACTTTGCTAGTGGTCAAGTTGCCCAGGCTGACGTAGGAGACAGCCGCACAGAGGAAGATTTGGATGCCCATATCAGGGCACTGCTTGCTCAGAATCCAGCCGCACCGAAGACACATCTCGTGATGGACTGTCTCAATACCCATCAATCTAAAGCGTTAATCCGCATTGTTGCAGAACTTGAACCACAGCCTCTTGATTTGGGAGAAAAGGGGAAATCTGGCGTTCTCAAATCGATGGAGACCCGAACTGCTTTCTTGAGAGACCCTTCCCACCGTCTGGTCGTACATTTCACCCCCAAACATTGCTCTTGGCTTAATCAGATTGAGATTTGGTTTAGCATTTTGACATGTAAGTTATTGCGGCGTTCAAGCTTTACAAGTAAGACCCAGCTCAAAAACCGTATTGTCATGACTGGGAGCATCTCAACTTTGCGATGAGTAAATATACTCAACAATAAAAGCTTAAAAAAAGAGATATTAAAGAGGTCGTCATGTCTATGAATGCTATGACACCCGAAGAGCAACAAGCCATCAAAACCCATGCAGATGCGATTACAGCCATTCTATATCGGAATACAGATGAATCGAAACTCCAAAACCTTGAAGGGCTTGAACAAGCAGTCCGCCAACATATGCTTGAGAGCGTGAGTCCCCAAGTCGGAATTTTTTTATCCAAACAAAGAGCCAAACAACAGCAGGTAAACCCAGAACCCTGAAAAGCATCATCGGGAACCTTAGGATCGTGGATTAAATAACCTCCAGAATTAAGCTTTCTGTGGTTTGGCAGTGTAATTCCATTTTGGCAAGTAAGCATCAAAAACGATTTCCATTGATTCCTTAAACTCCTGTGTGACTTTTCGCCCCGTTTGGTACGCCTTATCTAGTCAGATAGATCAGGAAATGGTGTCTGCTAAGAAGTGGTCATAGTCATAGCATCCAGACTGCCGACTGTACAAAGATTAAGCGCTACCATCCAAGGCAACCCCCTGAGGTTCACTCCAAAGTGTTCCACCAACGACTGTCCC
>JBGSVR010000358.1:0-5007 GCA_041752855.1 Thermosynechococcaceae cyanobacterium | reverse complement strand
ACGGTAGGTAAGCGCAATACTCAAAGGATTGAGCGTAAACATTTGACTTTCCGCACTCGCATTAAGCGATTAGCTCGCAAAACGATTTGTTTCTCCAAAACAGTTGTCATGCATGACCTTGTGATTGGACTGTTCATTAATCGCTTTGAGTTTGGTTGTGCATTTTAATTTCAATTCCACAGATCTAGAACACGACCGTTTCAAAAATACAGCCAATTCTCAATAATTCCTACTTATTGAGAACATTTAACGAGGAATCGAGGTTCTAGCGAGTCAAGATTCCCACGATCTGGGTTCGATTAGACTTGTGTGTACACCGTAGGCTTAGGTGGACATTGTTCTTGTAGGCGCGATTTCAACCCCTCACCAAATCTAGTCTTTGAAAATTACACAAACACCCCGTCGAGGGAAAGATTAAACGAGGTTGAATCTTGGAAAACAGCCATGTAGTCTATTCCGAGTGTGGGGTTGTTGTAGCTAAGAATTGTGTCTAGGGCTGCACTACCGACAACATTTGCATACGTCAGCGTATACTGACTCGCATTGCCACCGAGTTGAACTTTGTCACCCTCCCACCATTTAAAGTCTGTGATTAGAGCATAACCAGTTAGAAAAGAGGGGGCACCCGAATCATCATACTCGGTGTAAAAAGCATTATCCAACCTATCTCCTAAAACAAAAAGGTCTGCTCCATCACCACCCGTTAGAATGTCATACTCTGGTAAGCCGCCATAAGATCCAAATCCCCGCAGGTAGTCATTACCACTGCCACCCAGAAGGGTATCACTGCCATTGCTACCAAAGAGGAAATCATTGCCATCTTCGCCAAAGAGGGTGTCATTACCATCTCCGCCAGTGAGTAAATCAAGACCACTGCCGCCAAAGAGGTAATCATTGCCATTTCCGCCAAAGAGGTAATCATTGCCATTTCCACCATCGAGGGTATCTATGCCATCTTCGCCAAAGAGGAAATCATTGCCATCTTCGCCAAAGAGGGAATCATCGCCATTTCCACCATAGAGGGAATCATTGCCATTTCCACCATAGAGGGAATCACTGCCATCACCGCCAAAGAGGGAATCATTGCCATCACCGCCAAAGAGGGCATCATTGCCACCTAGTCCATACAAAATATCGTCACCACCCAATCCGCTAATATAATCATCGGAGGATGTCCCAAATAATGGGGAAAAATAGAGTTGTAAACCCAACCCAAGCTGTGTGACCGTACCGTTATCGTTAAAGTTAGTGCCGTAAATAACATTCATATTCATTATGCTGGTCTCCTTTAGCGTGCTGAGTATTGTGAGCTTACTTTGCAACTTACTGGAATCAAAGATGTGCTCCACTCACAGCCATAACATTATGATCAATAGATAGGTTAGCTCAGTGATCTAGCTTATGGGGAGGTGTGATGTTTATCACTATTGCTGGCTTAGCTAGCTCACAGTTGAGTAACTGCGTTAATGTTAATAGACCGACCTGTAGGCAAAGTGATTGAATCTTTATCTCTTCTATTTCTATCTGCATTGGAAGCAAGATGTCCTCTCTCGTAGGAATTTAGGCGTAAGTCTTGCCAGCGCTAACCCCAGGTAAGGGCAAGAGGGTTAGCGTAAGCAACCTGACTCAGCAAGGGTGAGGCGATCGCCCTGCACTGTTCAATGTAAAAAAGCCTCAAAAGATTCAATCGGTGATTCTTGAGTAGCGTTAGAACAAGAAAACTGTATGGTCATGTTGCGTCCAAACTCTTGGTACTGGCGAGAAGCTTCTTGTGCATAAAAACGTACATCCTCTAGCGCTTCATCCAGCGTTCCAGCGTAACAACCATCAACCTCTTCATCCGCTTCAAGTAACTTGACTAAATAGCAATCCTTAATGAAATTGATTTGATTTTCCTCCCACCAAGATATTGTCTCGCCGTATTGTTCTGCAACAGAAATTTGATATCTCCAATCAGTTGATCTATCAATTGGGACTTGCTGTATTCCTGATATCCTACCTACCACCCCAGAGACTGTTATCACTCGTTGGTGAATGCGAAACTTTGGCTTACTCTGAAGCCACTGGTCTGTGAACCTTTGAGGAGTGGTTGTTTTTTGTATTTCTGCAATGTCCATCGTATTTCTCCTTAAATGTTCTTATAGAAGCGGGTGATCGCCCCCTCAAGCCTCATCTCCCGTTAATGCCTGAGCCTCGTCTTCCCACGGGTACGACATGACGAGACTTTCGACAACTTCAGCCTCATCACCAGCCCAAGGCCGAGCCGTCCAAGAGGCTTTAGGTTTTGTTTGCATAGATTTTCTGTCTTTCAAGTGACTCAAGGTACGCTATCTCAGCATCACGATAACCACGCATAAACCGTGCAAAACCTGAAAACTTCTCAATCCTCTTGCGAAAGTCAGCCGAATAATCCTGAACAAGGCTGTATTTGTTGGGTCGCCCTTGGCTTTGGATATATCCTGCTTTCTCTGCCATACACAAATACTTTTGAGTTGTGCTTTTACTCATGGCGATACCTTCCGCAATGTCTTGAGCGCTGCATGACGCTTTAGGCCAGTCTGCGATCGCCCAATAGACTTCAGCACAATTCCAATCAATATCATGCCGTGACACATCAGGCATTAGCCCAAGTGCGTCAAGAATATCCATAAGTTTTGGCGGCTTATGCTCAAGGGGTTCGGTTTCACCCCATACAGCAGAGTCAAAAGGAACGATCATAATTTTTCTCCTCCTGATTGATTAAGAGGTCTTACTTGGGGCTATAGGGGTTGGATGTGGTCAAGGTTTTAATCCTTAATTGAAACGTGATCTAAGCGTTGTAGACCCTTTAAAGCAAGCCAGAGCAGGATTACAGCACTAGACGAACAAAAAACTTTTTTAAATGCTGTCTCTAGGTGGTTAAATTCTGGCTGAACTTCAGCAGGAACAATTCTGGTGAGTACCCGAAACACAATAGGCTTGGTCTGTGGAGTTGGCAAAGCTATATAAAAAATTGGAATGAGAACCATAAATAGATACGGACTTGAGACAAGAAATTCTATGAGGTTTTGACACGTATTTTTGATTGTTTTCATGAATATCCTAAATCACTATTTATCAACTTCAATAATTACTAATTGCCTAATGTTTTGACCGCTTAAGTGATGTCGCGGCCTAGCTGTCGCACTTCGCCGCCGTTGATGAGATGGCTGAGGCGATCAGGTAGGTTAAAGCCACGGGGCATCAGCGACTGCAATCTGCTGAGGGACTTTAGGGAGTCCACTCCGAGCCAGCACAAAATCCACTAATCCCATACCGCTCAGTAGCGTGACTTGACCCTGCTGCCTTGAAACGGCTTTGGCAGTATTGCCTGTGCGCCCCGTGTGGACGAAGAAACCGCCAGCAGCGCTGTACCGCCCAACGGTGTTCTCAAATTCCCTTAAGTGTGCCGCATCAATCAGACCTGCATAGCGTTTGGCCTGCACCAGATAAAGCTTCCCGTCTCGGTAGACGCGCCCATCAATGCCGTCATCGCCTGTATAGCGACTATTGCGAACAACCTGATAGCCAGCATCCTTAAAGCAGTGCAGCAGCAGTTCCTCAAACACAAACGGGTCTATACGCCGCAGCGAACCGATCACGATTTTGAGCGCTTGCTCTGAGTCCATCGCGCTGGTCTGGCTTCTGAGCAGCTCCAAAATCTGTGCCGCTCTCTCCACATTGCGCTGATGTTTTGGCTTGAGCCGAGCTGTCCCTAGCGGCGGTTCTACCCTCGGCAATGGCACCACAACAGGCGCAGGACTTTTGGGCGAAACCTTGGATGAGCGCAACAGTCTGGTGATGCTGTCATAGCGAGAGAGGCGATCGCCATTCTTTTGCCAATAGCGTTCGCGTTTCCTATGTCTGGCTCCCAGCCATTTCAGGAATAGCCAGGGCAGGCATAGGACAAGCAGGAGGCCGAGAAGATAGAGCCAACCCATCATTTCTTCACTGCATTATTGATATCCTTCCAGAGGTTCTGCACTTCCCCCGTATTCACAACCCGACCCAATCGCTCAGGCAGATTTACGCCACGGTCAATCAGCAGACCCGTAGCCATAACCCCTACCAAAAAGCCCAGTACGAAACGCATAAATTACCTCAGTGTTTTGGCTTAAAGACGTTTTAGACAAGGGTTTTGTTGTTGAACAACAAAACCCTTGTGCAAGATCTGCTACTTCCTCACCCGCAACCCAATCCGCAGACCACAGATCGGATCACCTACGACGCATTTCACGTCCATCGGGTAGTTAATCCCAATCAATAAACCCACAATGACCGCGACAACCAACGATGGCACCGCCACATGCAGCGCCGATATCCTTAGCCACAGCAGCTCACCCTTGGCGATCGCCACATCGCGCTCTAGCTTCAGGTCATCTCGCTTTTTCATCAGCTTGAGGTTGTCAGCCTTATCTTTGGCCTTCCGTGCTGCCAGCAAATTATGGATTTGCTGGGTTTCATTTTGGATTTGCTCTTTAAACACGGCCTTGAATCGTTCGATAAACTCGTTGGCAATGCCATTGAGCGGAACGGCTAACTTGCCCTGTAAAACCTTGTTGGAGAGCAAAGCATTAGCGAGGGCGACCGCATCAATCTTCTCAATGGATGTTTTGAGTTCATCCATGACCGCATCTAGCACCCACTCTTCAAACACTTCTGCCTGTTGAATCATGGATTTAGGCAGTTGTTTTCGCAGTTCACTCAAAATCTCAGCGAGGCGTGGGTCTTGGCTGAGGAGTGATCTAATAATCACCGTGCTATTTTCTGAGCTTAAAGTTTTGATGGTGTTCATGATTGACCTCGTTTCGCTCTACTTTCACGCACTCTTGCTGCTGCTCTTTCTGGGTCTGGATTGGCCTGACTGTTTTCACCAAAGATGGACTCGATGATCATTTGCTGCATCACACCATCAATTTGATCCACCAGCTCAACCGCAATTTCAGCCGCCTTATCGCTAATATCCGCAGTAGATGCTCCCTTTGCCGC
>JBGSVR010000357.1:0-3012 GCA_041752855.1 Thermosynechococcaceae cyanobacterium | reverse complement strand
TTAGTTGCCGTTGCTAGCGTTAGCGTCTCTGACTATCAAAGACGGCGACTGGTCTTCCTTAACCCTTGGGCAGACCCAATGCAGGATGGATATCAGCTCATTCAAAGTCTTTTAGCAGTAGGCTCTGGTGGGCTTTGGGGGACAGGCTTTGGGCAATCTCAACAAAAGCTTTCGTATCTACCCGAACAGCATACAGATTTTATCTTTTCCATTTTTAGCGAAGAATTTGGTTTGGTCGGCAGCGTCTTTTTAATTTTGATGCTGATGCTCTATAGCTTTCTGGCGCTCAAAGTCGCAATCAAAACGCCTCACCCCGTCTATCGACTCATTGCGATTGGGGCTATGGTGTTTATGGTCGGTCAGTCTTTTCTGCATATTGGTGTAGCTGTTGGGGTACTGCCCACGACGGGTTTACCCTTTCCGTTATTTAGCTATGGCAGTAACTCGATGATTGCCAGCTTGGTGATCGCGGGGCTACTGATTCGGGTCGCCCGTGAAAGCGAAGAATCGAACGTGGTTCCCTTGCTGCGCCGCGCTCGTTAGAATTAAGTCAGATTGTTAACTTGGGCAACATCCGCTGCGATGAACTTTTTTGATCAAGTGCAGCTGAGCCTGTATTCCTTAAATCAGTGGGCGAATGCCCTTGTAGAGCATCAGCTCAGCCACTTAAGCATCTTTAGCCTTGCCCTGCTCTTTGGGGTAGGGTTACTCACCAGTTTTACGCCCTGCACGCTTTCGATGTTGCCCATTACGGTGGGCTACATTGGTGGCTATGAAGCACAGAATCGGTGGCAAGGGATGGCGCAGTCTGCTTGGTTTGCCCTGGGTCTTTCTACGACGCTGGCTGGTTTAGGTATTGGTGCGGCATTACTGGGGCAAGTTTACGGTCAGGTTGGCACTGGCCTAGGTTTAGCCGTGAGCGCCACTGCTATTTTGATGGGGCTTTATCTACTGGAGGCGCTGCCCTTAAGACTGCCGACCCTCTCTGTAGGCCAAAACTGGAATCTAGAGAATGTCCCGAAGGGCGTTCGTGCTTTTTTGCTGGGGTTAACGTTTGGGCTAGTGGCATCGCCTTGCAGTACGCCCGTGCTGGCGACGCTCTTGGCCTGGATTTCGAGTACGCAAAATCCGGCTTTGGGGGCTGGACTACTGCTGGCTTATACAAGTGGGTATGTGCTGCCCATTATTGTGGTGGGAACCTTTACGGCAACGCTGAAGCAGTTTTTGCTCATTCGCCGCTGGTCTGGCTGGATTAATCCGGTGAGTGGGGTTTTGCTGGTGGGGTTTGGCGTATTTTCTTTAATGACTCGGTTTTGGCCTGCTGTGGCTTAGGGGTTCGTCTAGGGGTTTAATGGCATGACGGTTCTTCGCACGTTTTCGATCATGAATTTTTTCCGTAAGGATGTGTTGCCGTTTCTGGCAGATTTTGGTCTGGCGATTGTGCTGCTGCTGGCGATCGCATTCTTCAGCATTTCTGGCACCGTGATTGAACAAGGGCAGCCCATCACCTTTTACCAGGCGAATTACCCTGAAGCCCCCGCGCTGTTTGGTTTTTTAAGCTGGAAAGTGCTGCTAACCCTAGGGCTAAACCACGTTTACTCAACCTGGTGGTTTTTATCGCTGCTGGTTTTATTTGGGTTGAGTTTAGCCACCTGTACCTACAGCAGACAAATTCCGGCACTCAAGGCCGCTCGTACCTGGAAGTTTTATGAGAAGCCCCGCCAGTTTGAGAAGCTCGCCTTAAGCACCAGCCTGCCCACAGAGTCTTTATCTGGTCTGGTGCAGGGGCTTGAGAAACGCCGCTACAAAATCTTTCAGGCAGACAA
Organism: Thermosynechococcaceae cyanobacterium; assembly: GCA_041752855.1. Lineage (GTDB taxonomy): Bacteria > Cyanobacteriota > Cyanobacteriia > Thermosynechococcales > Thermosynechococcaceae > JAAURS01. The sequence goes on along the minus strand of JBGSVR010000357.1, from coordinate 1,186 downwards.
TGCTCTTTATGCCCGTAAGGGTTTAGCGGGTCGGGTTAGCCCCATTGTGGTTCATGCCAGCATGATTTTGATTTTGCTCGGCTCTATTTGGGGATCTTTTACAGGCTTTATGGCACAGGAAATGGTGCCCAGTGGCGAAACCTTCAGCGTTAAAAATATTGTTGAAGCAGGTTCTTTGGCAGAAGCGCAGATCCCGAAAGACTGGTCGATGAAGGTGAATCGGTTTTGGATTGATTACACCAATGAGGGCAGTATCGATCAGTTTTACTCTGACCTATCGGTGCTGGATGCCCAAGGTCAAGAGGTGGATCGCAAAACCATTCACGTCAATCAGCCCCTCAAGCACAACGGCGTGACGGTGTATCAAACAGATTGGGCGATCGCCGCCGTAAAAGTCCGCGTCAACAACAGCCCCATTTTTCAACTCCCGATGGCGCGTCTACCCGTCTCAGAGGGTCGCATTTGGGGCACCTGGGTACCCATCAAGCCAGATATGAGCGCTGGGGTTGCGCTGATTGCGCGGGATCTCCAGGGCACCGTGGTGGTTTATGACACCGCTGGTAAGCTGGTCGGGTCTTTACGCAGCGGCATGAAGCTTTCGGTTGAAGGGGTTGAGCTATCGCTGATGGAGATTATTGGCAGTACAGGGCTGCAAATTAAGGCAGATCCTGGTATTCCTTTTGTCTACACTGGGTTTGGCCTGCTCATGCTAAGTGTGTTGATGAGCTATGTTTCTCATTCTCAAGTATGGGCACTCATTGAAGGGGAAACCCTTTTTGTGGGAGGTCGTACAAACCGCGCTCAAATCGCTTTTGAGCGAGAACTCGTGGATATTCTAAATCAGATTGAGCTGCCAGTAAACTCTACGGAAACAAGGCAAGCGCCGATTGCTGCCGCTGCCTTAGATTAAGAAATTAGAGTCGCTTCTGCCTGCCCTGAAAAACTTTGTTTTCCTATGCCAAAGCCACTTAACAAAGAACAAATGGATCGCTTACGCGCTGAAGCGGCTGCGCCTGGTCGAGGATTTAGACGCTTTTTCTATGTGGCTCTAGCGGGTTCGGCTTTTCTGGGCGCGTTTGTGTTTTTGATGAAGGCGATCGCAGGGGAAGACCTTGCTCAAACCCTGCCAAATCTTTTGCTGCAAAGTGGCGTAGGTGCTGGCTTAATCTGGCTTTGGCGACGAGAG
>JBGSVR010000356.1:0-11334 GCA_041752855.1 Thermosynechococcaceae cyanobacterium | reverse complement strand
AAGGTTCGTTATTTCTCTAGCGCTGCTCGGTAAAGTTTTCTTAAGACTCAGTAAAAATAACGTCAGTGCTTCCGTTACTATAGCTTGCTTCATTTTATGAAGTGAAGTACGGATTCCCGAATTATTCACTTCAGCACTGTTATGAATGATTTAGATTTTACCTGGGTTGATGTTAGTTAACTTCAGTTAGGAGTTTCATGATCAACCCTGAAAGCATCTCTAATAGGGGACTATAGCTTTCATATCTATTTTAAATTCGGATAATTTTTACCATAAACCAAGCCTACTCCGATCAAAGAATGCTGAAAAACCACATGAGATAGATTCTTCGATAGGCCAAAAGGAAGAGATAAATACCTTGAAAATAGATGTTAAGTCTGAATTTCTGGCACGAATAGGCTGTTATTGATGGAGCCGCAAGGCACATTACACTTCGTGTTTTATGTGTGAGTGAAGAATATCTGCCGCCTCTACACAACAGATAAAGCAAGGGTTATAGTCGTTGCAGATCCATCAAATACTTGAATGACCGACTGAACTGTTTCCTCATGGGGAACTTCATTCATGGGCGGTAGCGTCAACTTCATCTATCTAGCCATCTGAGGAATTATGAACGATACAAGACTGGGCTTTGTGTGCATTTTAGGCGCAATGACGGCAGCAAGCTTTACGCTCTCACAGCCACTTCAGGCTCAAGCCAATCCTGCGACGCTAAAGCCTGCGCCTCCTAAAGTCGTGAAGCCGATTCCTCGTGTGCTGGTAAAACCCACCCCTAGTCCAGCGGTGCAAAAGCCTGTTTCTGCGTCATCAGCGCGTAGTTTTGAAGCCAAGTTTGAGGGGCTAAGAGATTCTCAAGGGCAAGTTTGCGTAAGCCTATTCTCTGGTGCGAATGAGTTCCCGAAGGACAGCAGCCCTGATTTACTCCTCAAACGCTGTGCGCCCGTCTCTAATAAAACAGCTTCTATTGTGTTTAGCGACCTTAAACCAGGAGACTATGCCATTGCCGCAGTTCATGATGCAAACAGCGATTCAAAACTGAACAAAGGCGCTTTTGGTATCCCAGAAGAAGGGTTTGGGTTTTCTAACAATCCTGAAATTGGATTTAGCGCCCCTAGCTTTGCGGAAACTAAGTTTAAGGTTACAGGCACTCCGTCTGTGGTTTCAATCAAGTTCCGCTACATGAAGTAGATCTATAGAAAACAATAGTGCAGGTGGTCAGATCCTAGTGCGGCTATAGTGAAGGGGTGAGGTGGAATCTTAAATTTGCTGAGATAGTTAATCTATACATGTTTGCGTCAGAGGATCACTATGTTCGAACTCGTGCAAGCTGTACTGCGAAGTGACGAAAAGTCTGACTTTCGCGAGCTTATTGCTAAGTTTCGCAGCACGGACAGAAAATATCTCTTGCGAAACGAGATTTTGCAGGCCTTTGAGCAAACGTGCCAAGACCTGAATAAGCCTCCCTATTTTTTCCATAGCTCTCGTTTGGGTGAGCTGATTCACCTCACCCACGAAATTCTTTTAGAGAACGAAAGCCTGTGGATTATTTTGCGCCCTCGCATTGCACGGCAGATCATTTTCAGGGTATCTGCCGATCTCAGTAGCGTAGACTTAATGCCCACAGAGGCTCTGCTAGATTTGCGCGATCGCCTGGTGAATCGTTACGAGCAGGGCATTGTTGAAATCGACGTACAGCCCTTTTATGACTTAGATTTGACCATTCAAGATCCGCGCAGCATAGGAGAAGGGTTGGCCTGTCTGCACCGATATCTCGCCACAGAGCTAGGTAAAGACCCCCAACAGTGGACTCAATCTATCTTTGAGGTGCTACGAGGGCATCACTATGAAGGGATGTCTCTGCTCACTAACGACCGTATCAACAGCGGCGAAAATTTACAGCAGCAGGTCGGAGAGGCGATCGCCCTACTGCACCATGCCGCCCCTCATACCCCCTACGAAGAGATCCATCTCGATTTACAGTCTGCGGGGTTTGAGCCAGGTTGGGGCGGAACCGCTGCTCAGGCACTCGCCGCCCTAGAACTATTGGCTCGACTGCTCCAAAGCCCAGATGTAGGCGTTTTAGAGGCTTGGATTGCTAGAATCCCCACCAGTTTTAAGATTGTTCTTATTTCTATTCATGGGTGGGTGGGTCAAGATGGCGTGCTGGGTCGCCCAGAGACGGCTGGGCAAGTGGCCTATGTTCTCGACCAGGCAAGACACCTAGACCTAAAGCTTACGCAAGAAATTAAGGATGCTGGGCTAGATCGGTTTGGCATTCAGCCCAAAATCGTAATTTTGACACGGCTGATCCCAGACTGCGAAGGTACCCAGTGCAGTTTGCCCCAAGAGCAGGTTCAGGGCACTGACCACACCTGGATTTTACGGGTGCCCTTTAGAGATAGCGCCGATTCTGTCCTTCAAGAGTGGATTTCTAAGTTTGATATTTGGCCTTACCTAGAGCGGTTTGCCCACGAAGCGGAGCAAGGCCTACTCGCCCATTTTCAGGGCAGGCCAGATCTGATGATTGGCAACTATACTGACGGAAACCTTGTGGCGTTTCTGCTGGCGCGTCGGCTCAAAGTGCCCCACTGCATGATTGCCCACGCCCTCGAAAAACCCAAATACCTCTTTAGCGATCTTTATTGGCAAGACCTAGAAGACCGCTACCATTTTTCACTGCTCTACACCGCTGATATTATCGGCATGAACGCCGCTGACTTTATCGTCACTTCTTCTTACCAAGAAATTATGGGCACCCCCGACACCACGGGGCAGTTTGAGTCTTACCAAAGCTTTAGTATGCCGCAGCTCTTTCACGTCGTAAACGGCATTGAGCTATGCAGCCCCAAATTTAACGTAGTTCCCCCTGGCATCAACGAGCGCGCGTTTTTTCCGTTCCATCTGACCCAAGAGCGCGTGGTGGGAGAAGGCGATCGCCTCTCTCACCTGCTCTTCACCCAAGCAGATGACCAAATCTTGGGCTACTTCAAAGACCCCGCCAAACGCCCCATTCTTAACTTTGCCCCCATCAACACCGTCAAAAACCTCTCGGGGTTAGTTGAGTGCTTTGGTCGAAGCCCTGAACTGCAAAGTCGCTGCAATCTGATTGTGCTGACGGGCAAACTGCACCCTAGCGAAGCCATCAATGCAGAAGAGGAGTCTGAAATTGAAACGCTCCATAGTCTGATTAAAGAGTATGACCTTGAAGGCCATATCCGCTGGATTGGTCGCCCCATTTCCAGCATGGATTTAGGCGAAGCCATGCGCGTGTTGGCAGATCATGGCGGAATTTTTGTCCACTCCGCTCGCTTTGAACCCTTTGGTCTCACTGTCCTCGAAGCCATGACCTCAGGATTGCCCACCTTTGCGAGCCAGTTTGGTGGCCCTGCCGAAATTATTGAAGATAACGTTAGCGGCTTTCTAATTAACCCCACCAACCTTGAAGAAACCGCTACTCGCATTCTTGAATTTTTAAAGCGCTGTGATGATCAGCCCGACTATTGGGGAAATCTATCAGAACGAGCCATTCATCGCGTTCAAGATCGCTATAACTGGGATGCTCACACCACAAAACTGCTGGCACTTGCTAACCTATATTGGTTCTGGAATCAACTCAAGCCTCACAACCGCGAACCCCTCTTTCGCTATTTAGAGCTGATGTATCACTTTATCTATAAAGATCGCGCAGCTAAACTGCTAACGCATACGCAGAATTCTGAGTCATGATGTTTTTTTGACTTTTCCTGCTGTTGCCTTCGCCCACCAAATATATCGCTTTATGGGATGAGGAGATGCCCCCTTCAATGCAAACGATCGCCCCTTTACTACCCGCACTAGATTCGCCAAACCTGACCTATACCGATTGGACGGTCATTGAGACACAGTTTTGCCCTGCCCTGCTGCATTCACGAGAAACCGTCTTTACCATCGGCAATGGCTACCTAGGCACACGGGGCAGTTTTGAAGAAGGATACCCCCAAGACATAAGTGCAACGCTCATTCACGGCGTATTTGACGATGTGCCCATTGTCTATACCGAGCTAGCCAACTGCCCAGACTGGCTGCCCATTAGCCTCAGCATTAACGGCGAAGCCTTTCGGATGGATCAGGGAACCGTCCTTAAGTATCAGCGGCAGCTTGATCTCCAGCAGGGTATTTTGAGCCGAACCGTGCGGTGGTGCAGCCCCAATGGGCGCACGGTAGACCTGCGATTTGAGCGCTGGGCCAGCATGGACGATCCCCATGTTTTGGCGGTGCGATGCGAAATTGTGCCCATAGACTTTGATGGGTTTGTGGAGGTGCAGGCTAGCCTTAATGGGTACCCAGAAAACCAAGGCTTTAACCACTGGGAGTTAATTCAGCAGGGTAAACAAGACCATGCCGTTTGGCTTTCTGCAAGAACGCGCGGCTCTCGAATCCAGTTGGGTATGACGGCGCAGCTTAAGATTGTCGGCGCAGATGCTGCGCCCCAAGGCACCAGCGTCCCTGGCTATCCCACGCTTTCTGCGACGTTTTTAGTGAATGCAGGCCAAACCTACGCCGTTGAGAAACTGGTGACGGTCTATACCTCCCGCGATGTTGAAGATCCTCAAGTGGCAGCGCTCAGCAAACTGTCTGAGCTGCCAGATTACAAAACCCTTCGCGCCGCCCATCGCTCGGTATGGGCGCACCGCTGGACGTTTTGCGATGTGGATATCGAAGGGGATTTACGGGCGCAGTTGGCCATTCGGTACAACCTGTTTCAGCTTCTAATCTGCGGCTCTACTTCTGACGATCGCGTGAGCATCCCCGCCAAGACCCTTTCGGGATTTGGCTATAGAGGCCATGTGTTTTGGGACACCGAGATTTTTATTCTGCCGTTTTTTACCTTTACCCAGCCCGAAATTGCCCGACGGCTGCTCAGCTATCGTTATCACACCTTAGACGGCGCAAGGCGTAAGGCGCTGCACTATGGCTATAAGGGCGCAATGTACGCATGGGAAAGCGCCGATACAGGCGATGAAGTGACCCCTCGCTGGGCGCTCCCCAACCAGCCCTACGCCGAAGACGTGCGGATCTGGTGCCGTGACCAAGAAATTCACATCAGCGCAGATGTGCCCTACGCGATTTGGCAGTATTGGCAGGCCACAGGCGATGACGCGTGGATGCGGGACTACGGCGCTGAGATTGTGCTGGATACCGCTATCTTCTGGAGCAGCCGAGTAGACCTCAACATTAAGTCTGAGCGCTACGAAATTCGGGAAGTGATTGGGGCTGACGAGTACCACGAACACGTCAGCAACAATGCCTTCACAAATCGCATGGCGCAATGGCACCTCGAAAAGGCGCTGTATATTTTTGAGTGGCTTCAGGCAAGTTATCCAGAACAAGCAGCGGCGCTCCATGCCAAGCTGAACTTATCTCAAGAGCGGCGATCGCGCTGGCAAGATATTGTGCAGTGCATCTGGATTCCCTACGATGCCACGACCGGACTGATTGAAGAATTTGAGGGGTTCTTTAAGCTCAAAGACGTGAACCTGGCGGACTATGAGCCACGCACGCAGTCGATGCAGGCACTGCTGGGCATTGAAGGTGCAAATCAACATCAGGTACTCAAACAGCCCGATGTGTTGATGCTGCTGTACCTCATGCGCTTTACCCAGGCATTCCCCTATAGCAAAGAGTGGCTGCAAACCAACTGGGAATACTACGCCCCACGCACAGACATTACCTATGGGTCTTCCCTTGGACCTGCCATTCACGCCATTTTAGCGTCAGATTTACACAAGGTCTCTGAAGCCTACGAGCGCTTTATGCAGGCGGCAATGGTTGATCTAGAAGATGTGCGCGACAATGCCGCAGATGGCATTCATGGCGCATCGGCAGGAGGCTTGTGGCAGGCAGTTGTCTTTGGCTTTGGCGGCATTCAGCTCACCGAGAATGGTCCCACGGCAACGCCCCATCTACCATCCGGATGGACTCGCTTACGCTTTCGGATGCACTGGCGTGGGGAATGGTACGACTTTGACCTCAAACCGCCTGAATCAGATCGCCAGACGACTCTCGACCTTCGCGGCGTGATTTTTGATTTAGACGGGGTGTTAACAGACACTGCCGAATATCACTACCGCTCTTGGCAAAAGCTAGCCGATGAAGAGGGGCTATTCTTTAACCGTCATGCCAACGAGGCGCTGCGCGGTGTAGGGCGAAGAGATTCTTTGCTGCGGATTTTGGGCGATCGCACCATCCCTGAAGAAAAGCTCGAAGAGATGATGGAGCGCAAAAATCGCTACTACATTAGCTTTATTCAGGATATTTCCCCCAAAGATCTGCTGCCAGGGGCGCTGGCGCTGCTGCAAGATCTGCGGAAGCACAATATCCGCATTGCGCTAGGCTCTGCCAGCAAAAATGCCCAAGGCGTGATTGAGCGGCTGGGCATTGCTGAGTATATGGACGTGGTTGCCGATGGTTTTAGCGTAGAGAACTCTAAGCCTGCGCCCGACCTATTTTTATTTGCGGCACAGCAGCTAGGGCTAGAGCCAGAACACTGCGTTGTAATTGAGGATGCGGCCTCTGGCGTTGATGCGGCTTTAGCGGCATCAATGTGGGCGGTAGGGCTAGGGCCAACGGAACGGGTGGGCAAGGCAAATTTGGTCTTGTCTGGCTTAGCTGGGCTGGGCTGGAATGATCTTCTGGCTAAGCTGAGGGAAGTTGAGCAGCACAGCGCTAAGGTGCCTGAGTAAAAATGGGCGCTCAAGCAATGCAGGGTGCGGTGGGCGACATGATGCAAGACTGGCTCATGGGTCATCCTATTTTAGGCTGGGGGGTTATGCATCCCCTTTGGGCCTTGGGTGTTATCGTCGCTTTGTTTTTTATGTCAGGGGGACTACTAAGGGCGATCGCCCAGCTCACTGAGCAATTGTGGATTGATCTGCTCCAGCTCCCCATGCGCGTAGTTCGGTGGGGACTCGCGCAATTGTTTCCGTGGTGGAAGCCGAAATCTGACTCTAAAATTAGCACCCAAAATTCAGCGCCTGTTGGCCTGTATGAGCAGACTTTTAAGCAGGATCATAATGGCTCGCAAAATGCGAATCAGCAGCTTTTTGAAATCATGGTGCGCTTGGAGCGGATACAGCAAGAGCAAGCCCTGCTATTGCAAGACATCAAAACATTACTGCTCAAAGATCAGGCATTAACGATTCGGGGAAAACAGATTTTCCTAAATGAATCATCTCCAAAGAAATAATCTGAGAACTCAACAAAAAAGGATGCTGTTTGATACAGCATCCTTTTGGATAGAAATTAATGGAGGGTTTGGTTACAAATGCAAACCCTAGTACTTATAGCTTTCGGCTTTGAAAGGCCCTTCCACAGGTACATTGATGTATTCCGCTTGGGTTTTAGAGAGTTGGGTGATCACCCCACCAAACCCTTCAACCATGTAGCGCGCTACTTCTTCATCCAACTTCTTAGGCAGAATTTCAACCGTGATGGCTGCCGCTTTTTCTGCTTCGGGCAAGTCAGCAAACTTGCGCTCAAATAAGAACATCTGTGCCAAAACTTGGTTTGCAAAAGACCCGTCCATAATCCGTGATGGGTGGCCTGTCGCATTGCCCAGGTTCACCAAACGTCCTTCCGATAGCAGAATGAGGAAGTCGTGCGCATCATCGCTGCGATAAACCTGATGCACTTGGGGCTTCACTTCATCCCAACGCCATTCGCGACGCATAAATGCAGTGTCGATTTCATTATCAAAGTGACCAATGTTGCACACAACAGCCCCTGCTTTGAGAGCTTTGAGCATATTGGCATCACAAACATTTTTATTGCCTGTGGTTGTGACCAAGAGGTCTGTCTTCCCCAATAAATCTTTGTCGATAGAGGCTGGAGTGCCATCATTAATGCCGTTGATGTAAGGCGACACCAATTCAAAACCGTCCATGCAGGCTTGCATCGCGCAGATGGGGTCGATTTCTGTAACCTTAACAATCATTCCTTCTTGACGCAGAGACGCCGCAGAACCCTTGCCCACGTCGCCGTAGCCAATCACAACGGCTTTTTTGCCAGCCATTAAGTGGTCTGTACCGCGTTTGATTGCGTCATTCAAGCTATGACGGCAACCATATTTGTTGTCGTTTTTGGCTTTGGTGACAGCGTCGTTGACGTTGACGGCGGGGATTTTTAGTTCGCCTTTTTCCAACATCTCCAGGAGACGATGAACGCCTGTGGTGGTTTCTTCGGTTACGCCATGAATGGAAGCGAGCATTTGGGGGTAGGTGTCGTGGATATGCCCAGTGAGGTCGCCGCCATCATCTAAGATCATGTTGGCATCCCACAGTTTGCCTTCGGGGGTGCGGCAGGTTTGCTCAATGCACCACATATATTCTTCTTCGGTTTCACCTTTCCAGGCATAGACGGGTGTGCCGGTCGCGGCGATCGCAGCGGCTGCATGATCTTGGGTGGAAAAAATATTGCAAGAAGACCAGCGCACGTCTGCACCGAGTTCTTGGAGGGTTTCAATGAGTACCGCAGTCTGAATGGTCATGTGGATGCAGCCAATGATTTTGGCACCCAGCAATGGCTTCTCGGCACTATACTTTGCACGAATCTTCATTAGCGCCGGCATTTCGCTTTCGGCGATCGCAATTTCTTTGCGACCCCACTCTGCCAAACTAATATCAGCAACTTTGTAGTCTTTGGTTAAAACTTGTGTTGGCATAGGTTCCTTAGGTTAATTTGAGTATGGAGTTTTAAGGTTAATAAACACCCTTTATAACACCATGTTTAAAGATAGGCAGTGTTTCAAAGGTCGCGATAGGCACTAATGGGCAATCAACCATTCGCCCTTAATGCTAACAAAATATGTAGAATTGATACGTAAATTAAGCAAAGCTTTTGCTTGCAATCAACCTATGCTGTGGAACTCAACGTAGTCTAAGGGGTCAAAGTGCTAATCAGGGTTCAACGAAACTCTGCGCTGTTCTCGATCAAGGGTGAGATAGTTTGAAAACAATACGGTCATTGGCAATTTTAGTGTTCTTAGTAACAGGCTCAATGGTTGCGCAAAGTGCTTCCGGACAGTCTTCAAGTGCGCCGTCGTCTTCCGTTCCGGTAAAGTCTGCTGACCCAGCCCCACCCGCTCGCGCAACGGCTTCAGTATATGTCCGTCAGGGCGATCGCGCGTTTGCAGAGGGTAAATATGCTGAGTCTGTTGAGGCGTACACCAAAGCTCTTGAGCTTTATGACCTCAATGAATATGCTTACTACAATCGCGGTCTTGCCTACCGAAAGCTCAAAGACTACAAAAATGCGATCGCCGATTTTTCAAAAACGCTTCAGCTCAACCCCGAAAATACCTTTGCGTACCTGTATCGCGGCATGACGCTTCAGGTGAGTGGTCAGACAGATTTGGCGATCGCCGACTACACCGCACTCATCAAAATAGATGAAGCGCAGCCTCTGGCCTACTTAAGACGGGCAGAAGCCTACGTCAGCCTCAAGCAGAATGATAAAGCCAGAGAAGATTTCACCCAGGCCACTGCCCTATACAGAAAACAGGGAAATCAAGGACAGGCCGAAAGGGTGCAGAGTCAACTGCGAGCAATTAAATAAAACTCAGACAGGATTGCTTAGGCTTAAAGCTGAGTCGGATCTACGCCAAGTTCATGTAACTTCTCAGCTAACTTGGCTGATTTTTGGGCTTCTGCATCTGCGCGTTGCATCTCTGCATCTGTACGCTGCATTTCAAGTGCCGCTGCTTCGGCAGGTGTAGGAACTATTTGACAATCAGTGGTAAAGTAGCGCAGTTTTTCTTGGTCAATACCTAAGTAAAGTCCTAATTCTTCGCTCCATCGTAAACCCTGAGAATTTGGAGCAATGGGTTGATAAGTCTTCCCAATTAAACGGAACCCTTCAAATTCGAGCGTATCGGGAGAAAACCAAAAGTATTCTGGGGTGCGGAATCGATCTTGATATAGGTTTTTCTTCAGGGTTCGATCTATAGAAGCGGTGGAATCAGAGAGCAGTTCAATAATGAGGTTAGGATAGCGCCCTTCTTCTTCCCACACCACCCAAGAAGGTCGAGGGGTACGGGTTGTTGGCTGAACAAGAAACAGATCTGGCCCGCGAAAATCTCGGTTGCGAAGCTGCTGTCGGCTAAAGTAAATGGTGAGATTGGCACCAATAAAAAAATCGTCTCGGTCGCGCCACAGCCACTCAAGACAGCTCACCAGCATCATGAGCTGAGTATAGTGCAGGGAGCTTTCCATCTCAGGCTCGTCGCTAAAGAGTAAGGATGCGTCAGGCATCCGTGTTTCAAATTGTTCTGCCGTGAGATACATAGGAATAGATTCTCAAGGAGATGGGTCATTACGTCGGCTGTAATGGACTCATGTTAACATTTCTGACTATTACCTCATTAATCGGCCTCACAAAATAATGTCATTCGCCTTAGTTTTCAGCCCTTAAAGCGCAACGGAAGTCCCTAAATTCAACACAGTTTGGGTGGATACAGGCACCTCAGGAAAAATAGTAACAGCTTGAGCGGGGTTAGCAGAACGCGGTCGTGTGTACCACCAGTCTTGAGCTTGAGCAGAAAGCCGATCTGTGTAGAGAGTCAGCAGCGTTGGTTCAGATGTGTTGCCATAGCCCACTAGCTCCACACTGTAGGTGGGATAGCGCTTAGCCGCCATATCCGGCACAAAGCGATTGCCAATGCGTCGCCAGCTTGGTTCTTTACTGTGCCATTGAATTCGGCAGCAGGGCCAGGGGAGCTGCTCTCGATCAAAAAGACGACAGCAAGGCCCAATGATACGATAGCGGAATTGTCCCCCTGGACTATGCAAAATAGCGTCACTGGGTAAAGGATGATGGCTCAAACTAACCAAGGGTAAACCCGTCCTTCGAGCGTAGGCAAAACCCATGATAGCGCTCTACTGTTCTGATGTTGTAGCCAGAAATGTTTCGACTTGGGCTGCTGTGGGCTGGGCGGCGATCGCCCCTGCCGCTGTCGTGGTCAGTGCCCCAACCGCACTGGCATAAAGCATAATCTGTCTTACTGTTTCAGGGCCTTTAAGGTCTGGCTGCTGACAGAGCTGATGGAGCAACCCCGCCGTAAATGCGTCTCCTGCGCCCGTTGTGTCTACCACCTTGACGGCAAAGGCAGGCACCTGTCCAGTAATGTCCTGTAGCCAGTAGCGACAGCCTTGTTCCCCCGCCGTCACAAAAACGCCCTGAACGTGAGGGTAACGCGCAACAATGGCCTGAGGGTCTGAGGACTCAAAAAATAGCTCAGATTCTTCGTCGGTCAGCTTAATGAAATCTGCCTGGGCTAAAACCGCGTGGATCAGCGACGGT
>JBGSVR010000355.1:0-7984 GCA_041752855.1 Thermosynechococcaceae cyanobacterium | reverse complement strand
ACAAAGAGGCAAAACTCAGAGAAAATGTCGCCCCAGTTTGGTAAATCGCGGGGCTGTGAAAAATTAGAATGCGGCAGGGCGCTCAGGTCAGCACGATAGGCACTGGGCAAAATGCGATCTTGGCTGATAGGGGAGAGATCGGCGATCGCCGCGCTAATCTGACCACGGGCACCCACAATATCGGTGCCAAACATCGGCAAGGCATACTCAGGCCGAGGGAACATCACACAGTGCAAAATATCGAGCCTGTCGCCCACCCGCGCAATTTCTAAATGCAGCTTACGAAACTGCGGCGTTTGGTAACAGCGGTTTTCAATAACCAGCTTTTGCCCCTCCAAGCGCCCCTCAATGTACCCAAACTCATCGGGGAGCTGATAAGGAGAAAGATCTAAATAACGCTGCCAAGTCGCCTCAATCCGTTCTGCCCACTGATGCAGTAAAGGATGAAGCTGATGACGAATCGAAGTAGGAGGGACGCTAGGCATAAACACTGAGGCGCGCAACTCTTCCTACTATAGGGAACATCAGCACTTGTTCTTAAAGATGACCTGAAATGTAACAGGACTTTGGACAATCAATTTGACTCACTGGTTCATTAGACCTCTTGCATCAATCCCAATCCCCTCATCCCTTTCTTATAGCCAAAGGCTTTACCCCCTTCGACAAGCTCAGGACACCGCTTCTCCCACCAGGGGAAAAAGGCTAATTCCGGCTCCCCTCGCCCGTTCTGGGAGAGGGGCTGGGGGAGAGGGTCATATTCGTGCAAAAAGTCTATTATTATCGGCAAAACTCCGACGTCTCTTGTCCTTAAACATAGTCTTTCTTCCAAAAGCAGTGGGGTTTAGTCTGAAAGTGCATCATAGGAATTGGATTTGAGGTTAGAGGTGGGCATAAAGTAGCTGGTAACAATCGCCACCATCAGCCACCACAACAGAAATACCTGAGGGCGGTACCACACGGTATCTACGGTACCGTGTGCTAAAAGGCCACCCATCCCCGACAGGGCAGCAATTAGCCAAAACCCCTGAACCAAACGCTCCTGCCGCATTCGCTGAATCTGTACCCATCCCTGCTGAAAGACCGTCACAATTAGGGCAATAAAGCAGCTAAAACCAAAAATACCAAACTCAACCAGATGCTCTAAATAAATCGAGTAGGCGCTCAGTGCGCTAAATTTGGGGCGTTGATAAAGGGGATAAATTTTGTTGAAGGTGCCGTGACCTGGACCAATGCCTGTGAGAGGTCGGGCGCGAATCATTTCTTTAACCGCCTCCCAAACATTGATGCGAAAGTTGTTGCTGCTGTCTTTACGGCTGGCAAAAATACTGAGGACGCGATCGCGCAGGGGCGGCACCGCAATGACCCCTACCAGTAATATCGCCCCACCGCCGCCGAGCAAAATAGGAAACGCCCACCGTCGCCAAAAGGCCGGAAGCTGTGGCAAAACCCAGTACAGCAGCAGCAGTGCCGAGATCGCAAGAGACAGCACCAGTGCAATCCATCCGCCTCTGCTAAAGGTCAATACAATGCAGACTGCGTTGGCAACAAACATTACAGCCGCCAGCACCTTCGGTCCCCAATGCGGCCAAGCAAAAATGGCAGAGAGGCTCAAGGGAACCGCAGGGATAAGATAGGCTGCCGCTAAGTTAGGGTTGCCCAGGTAGCTATAAACCCGCGTTGTATTGGCTAAAGACGATTCTTGATCGACCCAGGTAGCTAGTGGCGGTGCCCCAAAAAACCACTGCGAAAACCCGAACAGCGTCACGATGAATGCTGCAAATAAGTAAGTTGTGATGATCCAGGTGCGCCATTGAGGCGATCGCAGTGTTCGCTCCATCAGCGCAAACACAATTAAATAGAGCGTAAGTTCTGCTAGCCCACTAAACGCCTCCCGCTTAACGGGGGATAAAATGGTGGCAATACCTGCCCATACCCAATACAGCGTCAGTACCGCATACACAGGCGAAATCTTTTTCGGCTGGGGCGCATCTTCTGAAAGGGTAAGTAAAAACCATACTCCAGCACAGGCAATTTGCAGCAGACCAATTTGAGTTGTAGAAACAAAAGGGGCAACGGCAAACAGCACCGTCAGCAAACAAACCGATAGTTCAGTGCCCCACTGCATCAAAGCGCTGTACTGCCGCCAATGCCTAAACGGGTTAAAGGCTTTCCAGAGCAAACTATGACGTACCCACTCCGCAGCAGACTGTTGGATGTAGGCTAATTTTTGCAAGACTAAACTCATAACGTACTCTGAGCAGCAAGGACGGTTTGAACTTTAGCTATTATGCTTAATTCTGTTCCCCATTGCGTAAAAACCTATTGCCAAAGGGCGCAAACCCATTACAGACAAAATCTATTGGATTCAGTAGGATATACTCCAGAAACTATTCACGAATGGGCTAGCTGTAAGCGGTAGACAAAGCCTGTTAATCGTATGGACTCAGAGGGTCTTGGCAAAATGTCTGATAAACAAAACTTTCTGTTCCCCCATAGTCAGTACCGTGGACCTGTTAAACCAGAAAACCTGGTGTTCAACGCAAACCTACAGGAGTTTGCCCAACGGATCAGCTACATTACAAGCCTAGAAACAAACGGCAAAATTAGCGCCGAAGACTCATACCGCCAAATCAAAGCGCTTTGGAAAGAATTGAAACAGTCTAAAAAACCACTTCAGATTGGTGAAGACCCCTTTGATTCCCAAGAAGATTCGTCCGAGCCATAGATGCATTAGTCTTTCAAAATCCATAGCCCCGAATGGGTTACGCCGCTGTCGTCCGGTTGAATAAGCAAAAAATGAATGCCTTTGCTTTGCGCTTTGCGAGCTTCAAAGGTTTGCCCTGCTTCTCTAACGGCCTCATCTTGATAGGTCGCTAAAATCCATCGCGTTTGTTGAGCCGTACTTAAAATAATGGCTCCTAACTCAAGGTTCACGGCATTCATTTGTCTCGGTTGATGCCCACAGAGCCATCGAGATAGCTTCATGGCCTGCCGTCCTGCATTAATCAAAATGCCTGGAATAACGGCTTCACCTTCAAGGGCTTGCTGGCTTGGCAGTAAACCAGGAGCCTCAATTTCACGAATGGGAATCGGGCGTTCCCAAAGGCTAAATTCTAGGTCTTCAGCAGATAGGCTCACAAACTGCCATAGGTCACCCCACAGATGTTCTGGGAGCGGTTGAGGGGGGAGTAAAGGTTCCTGCATCACCATGATTACCCTGTCCTACGGGTGCGCTGTCGCTTTGCTTCGTATAGCATGACAGCCGTGGCAACTGCCGCATTCAGTGACTCCACCCCAGCGCTAGTCGGGATTGAAACCTGGACATCAGAGACATCTAGGAGTGCTTCTGATAGCCCTGCACCCTCATTGCCGACCACAATCAAAGTGGGCTGGGTATAGTCAACAGACCAATACTCAAGCGCCGCGCGTGGTGCGGTTGCAACCACCTGAAACCCTTGAGATTGATACTGCTGAACCTGACCCAAGACATTGCTACATTGAGCCGTCGCCACTCTAAACCAGGCTCCCGCTGAAGCCCGCAAAACCTTGGGGCTTTCTAGGTCGGCTGAATCTTCACTCAGCAAAACCCCCTCGACCCCCGCTGCTGCTGCGGTTCTTAGCATTGTGCCTACGTTGCCAGGATCTTGAAGGGTTTCTAGCACCAACCCTAAGCTTTGAATCGAGACAGACTGCTGGGCTGACTGTGCCACAGCTACTACACCATCTGGATTGACTGTGGTGGCGATCGCCCCCAATACCTCAGCACTTACTAGCTCACAGCGTGGCACCGTACTCTGTAAAACGCTCAGTAAATTACTTTCTTTACTTTCCCAACGCTCGGTATAAAATAGCGTCTCTAGAGGCCACTGTGCCAAAGCCGCCTCTTGGAGTAAATGCGTCCCCTCCAGCAAAAAACAGCCGTCTAGACGACGGTACTTTGAACCGTGAAGCTTACGAACTTGCTTCACCAATGGGTTTTGGAGACTAGTTAACATAAAAAGCCAATGCGGAACCCGGGACTTGAACCCGGAAGCCTTGCGGCACATGAACCTGAATCATGCGCGTCTACCAATTCCGCCAGTTCCGCGCGGACAGACAGCTAGGAAAAACAATCCGTTGCTGCGACTTACTATCATTCACTATGATGGCGGGATTCGTCAACTCCCTCAGCGCTGTTTCTTGAAATTCCATCCCGCGAGAAGATGTCCTCAGGCTATGCCTCAACAGAGGTTTGCTGAAGCTGACAACTAGAGCACAGTCCAAAAAACTCAAGGGTATGATAGTAAATTTCAAAACTAGCGGACTGACTTAAATGCTCCTCCAGTGCGTGGACAGGGCATTCCGCTTGATTAATCGGCAGCGAAACACCGCACTGAAGGCAGGTAAGGTGATGACGGTCAGCCTTCGCCTGACTGTAAAGCGTCTCGCCATTGCCCACAACGCGAGCCTGGATGGCTCCCACAAGTTTTAACGCCTCAAGCGCACGATAGACCGTTGCTAACCCCAATGGCACGTTGGCCTGACGTAACTCAACGTAAAGCGCCTGAGCTGAGATTTCTTGATTTAACTGCTTGACGATTTGCAGCACTTTATCTTGACTTCGAGTTCGGCGCACTTTCATGGAGCGGGGTTATACTGCATCAACATCTTATCCAAAATTTAATGCCGTCTGGTCTTAAATCGCTCGGCACCCTAGCAAAATCTAAAACTGATCTCTACGAGGGGCGCAAACTGGCTCAAAATTTTAGGCACAGGGATGTCACATTTATGCTGAGCGTTAGGAATACTAAGTGCAAAGACGAAAAGGTTAGACAAAAAACCTTGCCTTGACCCACAGCGAAGCGAAAGAAAGTGTCCGAAAATCATGTAAATTAGCTTTCATAACCCATATTGAAGCGATTACTATAGTAATTATTCCCTATTTCTCTTTAATTGCGTTTCTAAGAAAAATCAGGATAGTCCATCTTGAACTGGCTTAAAAATAGGCTTAAAGAATGGTTCTCAGAACCGCAGCCCCTGCAACAGCCCAAGAGTGGCCCGAAGAGTGACCCCAAAAGTGGCTCATTGACCAAGCGTTACGGCGAAAATCTCCAAGATCCAAACGCCCTAGTTCATCGTGCCAATAAACGGGCGACAGGCGGAGATGTTGAGGGAGCCTTTGCAGATTTTAAAGAGGCGATTCATCTCAGCCCTACGCGCGCAACGGCCTACTACAATCGCGGTTTTTTACACAACACTTTGGGCAACTTTGAAGCGGCCATTGAAGACTTCAACCGCGCTCTTGAGCTTCTGCCCGATTACGACGAGGCATTTTACCAGCGTGGTAACAGCCATTTACAGCTCAAAGACCCCTCTAACGCCGTTCAAGATTTTAGCCGCGCCATTGCCCAAAATCCTTACTCCATCAAGGCGTACTACAAACGAGCCGAAGCCTATGCTGAGATGGGCGATACCGCAGGTACCTTAGCCGACTACGCTCAGGCCATTACGCGGGTGCCCAAAGATGCCAATGCCTACTTTCAGCGGGGGCGCTTCTTATCAAAAATAGGTGAGCTGCAAACCGCCATCGGAGACTTTACCACGGCGCTTAGCCACAATCCTCGTCATGCAGATTCCTATTGCAGTCGTGGCTGCTGCTATGCAGAGTTAGGCGATATTGAAAAAGCAAATTTAGACTTTAATCAGGCGCTGTTACATAACCCATCTCATCAGGCTGCCTACTATCAGCGTATGTACAGCTTGGGGATCTTGAAAGATACGGCAGCTAACCTTCAGGGACTTAATCGCGTTTTTGCCCCGACGCCTCAAGACACAAGTGCCAGTCAAGCTCCCGTTGTAATCTCTGCCGAAATTATAGAACCATCTTCTCCGTCCCTATCAGATGTAGCGGAGTCACCGGAGCATCTGCACCCAACGACCGTCAAACTAGAGCCTGAGAGCATTGGGGGCTATTTTGAGCGCGCCACAAAACGCGCCATGAATGGGGATCTTGATGGCGCGATCGCCGACTATACCCAAATCATTGACACCGATCCCCACAATACGCAGGCATACTACCGTCGCGGTCAAAACTATAGCGCCATTGGCGAAGACGAAGCCGCGCTAGCGGATCTCAATCAGGCCATTCACTGGGCGCGGGTACATTCTTTAGGGCAGCTCAAAGACTTTAGCGGCGCACTCTCAGAAACCATTCAAACCCTCAAAACGGAGCTAAAAAAGCCCAAACCTTCAGACACTTCAACTTCAGCATCTGGCATGACCATTGAAGGGGCGATCGCCGACTACACGCGCACCATCGAAACCCACCCAACGGCAGATGCCTACTTCAAACGCGCTCAAAGTCGGGCGCTGATGGGGGATCTTCAGGGGGCGATCGCCGACTACTCCGAAACCATTCGCCTCAATCCCGATCATCCCGACGCCTACTATCGCAGAGGGCTGCATCGCTCTGCCTTGGGTGATACCGATGGTGCCACCCAAGATCTCAACCAAACCATTTTGAGAAAGCCCCTACAGTCAGAAGATGGCCCCGTTTCTGGGTCTATTGGTCAGCAGCCGAACCCTGGTGGCAAAGCTCAGGCTCAGACACAAACTGATTCATCTGCGGTCAATCTCAACCCCAGTCGTTACTGTGACCACGCAGGCAATCGACCTGGCAACCGCTTTTGTATTCACTGTGGAGAAGTGCTAGAGCCGACGGAGGCATCTCGCCAGCAAATTCCAGCCCAGAAAGAATCGGTTCTTCGCGCAGCGCCTGCGGGTGTAGAACCCAAGCTGTCTGAAGCAGATCGCCTTCTTCAGCGCGGACGCTCTCGCTGTGCTAGCGGCAATTTAACGGAAGGACTTGAAGATTTAGGCAATGCGCTAACGCTGTTCTTAGGGCAGCAAAATATGGGGCGTTATCAGGAAACGCTTAAAATTATTCAGCAGTTTTCGCAAAATCTTTAGCTTGAGCTAACCCATGCTTTTGCATCCTGTGGAACCCCTTTACCCATAGAGTGGATTCATGGTGAACCTTAGATTAGCCCTTTTGAAATCCACAATGTTTGGCTTAAGTGTCGTTGGGTTTTTCTTAAGTCTATGGATTATTCTTCCTGCACCCACGATGCTGCTGGTGCCCCTTAGCGTTGGAGCACCGGAGGTTAGTCCGTGGCTGCTAATCGGGAATGCCCTCTTTTTTGTGCTGGCGCTTAGGGGTGCGCGACGGGATCGGCTTCTACGGGCTGCGTTGGGTTTGAGTACGGCAGGATTATTGCTAAGTTTTGTCCCCTTAAGTCAGTTTTTCACTGTCGCACAGCGGATGGATGCTGTGATGAACCAAGCATTTGGCTCCACGTATCTGACAGATTTGCCTAACGCTACACTGGCTCAAATGCGGGTTAGCCCCTTTTCTTTTGCAGATGCCCTCCAAGGCATTCCCAACAAAGCCGCCGTCCGCTACACCCCTAATATTCCCTTTGCTCAACCCGATGGTGTTACCCTCAAACTTGATGTGTATCAACCCCCACAGGTAAATGGCTCCTACCCTGCTATTGTCATGATCTATGGTGGGGCATGGCGCAGCGGTAGCCCTACTCAAAATGCAAAATTTAGTCGCTATATGGCAAGTCAGGGCTATGTGGTGTGGGCGATCGCCTATCGACTTACGCCCCGCTACCAGTTCCCTGCCCAAATTGAAGACGTGCAGTCTGCCCTAGCGTTTATTCGACAACATGCCGCCGAGTATGAAACTGACCCAGATCGCCTTGCCCTTATGGGGCGCTCTGCGGGTGCCCACCTTGCGATGCTGGCGGCCTTCTCCCCCAACGCGTCTGTCCGTGCCTTAGTAGACTACTATGGCCCTGTTGACTTAGCCGCTGGCTATAGAGATGTACCCTTCCCTGACCCGATTGATTCCCGTAAAGTGCTTAAAGCTTTTATGGGCAGCACCCCCGATGAGCGACCTGAACTCTATGAGAAGGCTTCTCCCATCTCCTACGTCACG
>JBGSVR010000354.1:0-2792 GCA_041752855.1 Thermosynechococcaceae cyanobacterium | reverse complement strand
GGCTGCGATCGCCGCAAACCTTGCCCTCGGCAAAGCACCCAAAACAGCGGTACAGAGTGCCAAGCAGTATGTCACCCATGCGCTGAAGCACTCCCTCGCAATTGGCAAAGGTCAAGGGCCAGTCGGTCACTGGTTTGTGCTAACGCAAAGCTGAGGCTTATGACGTGGTGCGTTTAATCCAATCAAAACTGTTTTGAGCTGACTGAGGCTAGCGCAATGTCTTTGCTTGTTATCCGAACAGGATTGACTTAACCCCATCCATAAACGGAAGACATTCTTGAGCAAATGGGCACCCTTAACAAAAGATTTAGGGGGAATTTACCATGAAATCAGTTTGGCTCACCAATACGCTGCATCCCACAAACGTAACGCCAGAAACTTTTGCACCGTCAGAGTTTGGGGCAGATCACCCCTATGCGGTTTGGAAACAGTGGCTTTCTGATAAAGCACTTGGTGAACCCCAATCCATAGATGGGCTTTCGGCAGATGACCTTAAGGCGCAAGGGTACGTCGGAGTCTATAAGTGCATCTTGGGTTAAAACACCGATCTGAACCGCGCTGAAAAATAAGATAGCAGCTCATGGCGCTTTGCTAGAATGCTAAAGCGCAGCTCCTGCTTGCCAGTCTTCTGACCGCGCTCCGTTTTGGCGTTTTATATTCCTATCCGTCTGCCTTAGACTGGTGCCGTTTACGGCGACAGACCGATTTTACTTCTGGAGTTTCATGTCTTTTTCTAAACTCGGTCTGTCTGATGAAATTGTCCGTGCCGTAACCGCACGAGGATACACAGAACCTACTCCCATTCAAATGCAGGCGATTCCTGTCGTTTTATCAGGGCAAGATTTACTGGCAGGTGCCCAAACAGGGACGGGCAAAACTGCGGGTTTTACGCTGCCGATTTTGCAGCGGCTTTCTGCTAAAAAAGTGCAGGATTTACCGACCCGTCGCCCCCCTGTTCGCGCACTGATTCTCACCCCCACCCGTGAACTTGCGGCTCAGGTTGAAGAAAGCGTCAGAGAGTATGGCAAACATCTTAATCTCAACTCAATGACGGTCTTTGGTGGGGTTAGCATTAACCCTCAAATTCGGCAGTTGAGAGGCCGTGTCGATATTTTGGTTGCCACGCCGGGTCGCCTGTTAGACCACGTTCAGCAGCGCACGGTCGATCTCTCTCAGATCGAGATTCTGGTTTTAGATGAAGCGGATCGAATGCTGGATATGGGCTTTCTGCCAGATATTCGCCGCGTTTTAGCACTGCTGCCACAACAGCGCCAAAATTTGCTGTTTTCAGCTACCTTTTCTAACGAGATTAAAGCCCTTGCGCAGAAGATGCTCAACCACCCCGTTTTGATTGAGGTGGAGGCGCGTCATCCTAAGGCTGAACTGATTGAGCAAAAAATCTACCGCGTTGATCGCGCTCAAAAGCCATTTTTGCTGACCCATCTGATTAAGCAGCACAACTGGTTTCAGGTATTGGTTTTTACCCGCACCAAGCACGGCGCAGATCGGCTTTCTAAACAGCTTAACCAGGTGGGCATTCCGGCCTTAGCTATTCACGGCAATAAAAGCCAGATGGTGCGCACTCGAACCCTGGCGCAATTTAAGGATGGTAGCCTTCAGGTGCTGGTAGCCACCGACATTGCGGCACGGGGCATCGACATTAGCGAATTACCCCAGGTCGTCAATTTTGACCTGCCTAACGTGCCCGAAGACTACGTGCATCGCATTGGTCGTACTGGACGTGCAGGAACAGAAGGCGAGGCGCTTTCTTTGGTCTGTGCCGATGAGTTTAAGTATTTAGCCGATATTGAGAAATTAATTCGGCGATCGCTCCCCCAAGAAGTCATTGCTGGTTTTGAGCCAACTGTCACCTCCGAAACGCCTGCCCCCGAGCAGGACAACCGCAAATCGCGCTCTAGAGGCAGATCTTCTGGGCGGTCTCAAGATCGATCGCCGAGAGCCGCTCAAGGTCAGGGCGGAGGCGCTGCTTCTGCACCTCAGAAGGCGACAACCGGTAGACGACGACGGCGGCAGTCCCCCGCTTAGCTAAAGTGACTTAACAAAACTGCGATCGCCCCTAGCCCAAGTCATTCTATGGGCGATCGCAGTCCTGTGTTTCAATTCCCTCAAAGCGAGCAAAGGGAACAATCAGGGAGAATAACAGACATAGTAAGGATGCAAGTTTCAGCCTGAAATCTGTATGATTTTCTGATTAATACAGTTTATTGACCTTAAACTCATGAAAAGATCAGCTATTTTTTCGCTCTCAGTACTGAGTTTACTCGCGTTCGCCCAAGCCTCTCAGGGGGCAGATCCTCGAGACCTTAGACGACTTAGACAAACGGGTGAGTGTCAGAGATGTAATTTAGTGGGCGCAAACTTAAGAGGGGCAAACCTGAGAGACGTAAATCTTAAATATGCCAATCTTAAAAATGCTGACCTAACGGGCGCTAATCTCCAAAATGCCAACCTACATCGTGCCAATCTCACCTACTCAAGCATGAAGAATGCGGTGATCAAAGATACGGATTTCTCAGAAGCGAACCTCAGAGGTGCCACCATTGACTACCGTGAATTAGCGCGCGGAGATGCAAAAGTTTGTAATGCAATTATGCCCAACGGAATTAAGAAAAGCACGAACTTCAGCGGCTTTTTTGGATTTGGTGGCTGTCGTTAATGTAGAGCATTAAGGGTGGGCACTCGTAGTAGAGACGAAATAGACGGGTTGAGGGGTTGGGGCGATCGCCCCTCTATTTTTGATTCAGAATTTACGGGAGCCTTGCTCAAATGAC
>JBGSVR010000353.1:0-3325 GCA_041752855.1 Thermosynechococcaceae cyanobacterium | reverse complement strand
AGTTTTATGTAAAAAGCATTTCACTCACTAAAAAAGCGATGCGAAGTATTGAGAAAAGACTGGAGAGAAATCCTCTATTACCCAAATGGGATATTCTCATTAGACCCAAATAATCGGGATCTTATTTTCACGAAATCACCTTATGGGGCAGCGCAAAGACCTTGGCGCGTTTTCCGCTCTCTAGCCTCAAGCCTAGATCTTGCACTCGAAGAATCGGGCAAAATCTTGAAAAATCAACAAAAACTAGCAATATTTCTTCCAAAAACACTTGATGTTTCTATATAGACCGTGTAATATAGAGATAGTTAAAGAGTTTGAGAGCCAGACAAGTAGCCAAACCTCAAATCCCCCTCGTCTTTGCCCAATCTGACAGGAGAGTCAACAATGTACGACCCAAACCCAAACCTCACCCCAGAACAACTCGCAGCCCTAGAATCTGCTAAAGCCCACTGGGGGCGCAAATGGAAGCAATCGCTTAGCTCTTGCTGGCTCGTAAGCCGCTATCCCCGTGAGCTAGATGAGTGCAAGCACCTTCTCCAACAGGTGCGAAACCAAGGAGGCCCTGTATTTCTCAAAGATTTTCGATTCCCAAAAGCCCCAAAAGTTTTAATAGAGGTTGCGCCTCTAATCCATGGTGGGGACGTTCGGGTCTTGGAGAAAGCCCCAGAGCGATCGCCTATCGAAAAGCTAGACCAGGACATCAATCGGCTGCTGAGACAGACTAAGACGGGAAAGACCCTTGCTGAAAAGGTTGCTCTTGAGCGACAAATTAAGGCGCTCAGGCAGGAGAAAAGAGACTTAATACTTGCTCAAAATTAGTGTGCAGAGGCGATCGCCAAATTCATTTAACTATCAAGAAATGTTAGCTATAACTCACATCCAGCAGTTTAGATTTTAAAGGAGTCTTCAATGAGAGAAAGTACGCCCCACCCTGCAAATGCGTTAAGTCCCTGCTCTGACTGCGGAAATTATGACCCTCACAATATCGTATATTCCCCTAATTCAGGCGATATATCATGCTGGAAGACTAACCGTTGCCTTAAAGAAATGGCTGCAATTTATTGGGCACCAGAACTAGAGATGTTGCCACAACAAGAGGGCGTTCGATTTATTGCAATTTCTGACTGTGAACAGATCAAACGTTTCTTGCTTTCTAACAGTGCCGCGACATGGGGGAATGGTGTAGAGATTGAAGATGGATGGATTCAACTCGCTTTATTTTCCCCTGGCAGACACGGCGAGAGACAGACAATGTTTGTTTGTCAGAAAAACCTTGTCCCTGATGAATTTCAACAGTTTGTTAAGGAAACAAATGCCGTGTTAAATGAACCGACTAGAGTACAAACGTATTGCTCCGATCTCGAAGAAAAGCTTGCATCGACTGGTTTTAAGCTGTGTTGCGAAGATTTACCCATTCAAGATTGGGAGATTTGGAAAGGTCGATGTGGCCTACGGTTGACGCTTAGTTGCGATGAGGCAGCTCCGAAGTGGTCTATCTCTTTTCTCTTTGAGGATAAGTCTGAGAGAGAAAGATGCATGGAATTACCTTGGCAACCCCCATTTACTAACTTCAACGCCGATTCAGCGATGGGGGCACTTGATTTTCTGATCTCCATTATCAAAGAAGGTCTTGATGATAGTGAGTCCGTATTTCAGCGAATGCGAACTTGGCTAGAAACTGCCCCATTGACGCTAAAGAACGGCTAAAAAACTCCAAAATTCTTTCTAAATTCCTTCTAAAAGCTATTGACTTTTCTATATAGACCGTGTAATATAGAGACATGGATGAGGAAAGCAAACCGCCTCACCAAAAACAAAAAATCCAGCGTTGCGCCCACTCCTACAACTGATTAGCAGATAGCGGAACTGTCCCATAAAGACCGCCTGGAAACTGTTAGCCGCGACCGAGAGGAAGCACCAGACAGAGGAAGAAACGCCCTACTGACAAGGCACAAGCCCTGCGGACTCCCACAAATAAATATCAGTTGTAAACACTTTGTATACACAGCAAAAGAGAGCGTTACCTGAGTACCAATCTGTTCCGCTCTCTTTGCTGGCTCACCTAAAAATGAGGTTGAAACCATTATGCCACTAGAACTAGCTATCGAATGCGAACAAGACCAGCGTGAGCAGCGCTGGACAGACATTGATGCAGAACGCGACTATCAAGAACTTGAAGCCGCCATGCGTCAAGCGCTCAAAGCTTCTGGTCGCTTTGGCAATGGCAAGCTTTGCAAATGCCGAATGAAATGCTCTGAAGACTGCGATTGTTCAGATCGCCCGTTCTAAACCTTTTGACCACTAGGGCTAGAGCCATTCTCTAGCCCACTCCATAACCCCTACAAGGAGACACCAGACATGACGACAGCAACAGCTTCAAGCATCGCAGAATTAAATGACCGCTTACGCAAGGGCGAAAGCTTCGCACCAGGAGTACGCACTCTCGGTAAGACCGTGGGCAGCGAAATTTTTAGTAATCATAATCCTGACCAGGAATTGGCCTTAATTCGCTTGGTAAGTGCTTTCGATGCCTTCACTCCTGAGAATGACCCCTACGGAGAACATGACTTCGGAGCCGTGGAGTTTGAGGGCGACAAATACTACTTCAAGATCGACTATTACGACCTCAAGTTTGAATACGGCTCAGAAGACCCCAGCGACCCAACCCAGACGCGACGGGTAATGACCATCATGCACAGTTCGGAATACTAACCCCTACAGTCAAGGCTAGAGCAGTTCTAGCCTTGGCGATCGCCCTTCAACTAACCCACTCCAACCTCTACAAGGAGCAACCAATTATGTTTAAGAAAGCGACCAAAACCCAATCACGCCTACGCTTTGCCCTTAGCGGCCCATCTGGTTCTGGGAAGACCTACAGCGCTCTTAATATTGCTCAGCATCTAGGTAAAACCGTTGCTGTGATTGATACTGAACACGGCAGCGCCAGCAAGTACGCAGATCGATTCGATTTTGATGTTGAAAAACTCACTGACCACCACCCAGCGAAGTATGTCGAAGCTATCAAAAATGCCGGAAATGCCGAATACGATGTGCTTATTATCGACTCGCTCAGTCATGCCTGGTTCAGTGAATTGGAGCTTGCAGGAAAGGGCTTTGACGGTTGGAAGAATGTACGCCCCTTGGAACGAGCGCTATTTAACACCATTCTTTCTAGTCCGAGTCACATCATCGCCACAATGCGAACTAAGACTGAATGGGTACTGGAGGAGTACACCAAAAAGAACGGCGATAAGGGTTCAGCGCCTAAGAAAGTAGGCACAGCACCGATTCAAGCATCGGGAATAGAATTTGAATTTGATGTGGC
>JBGSVR010000352.1:0-8036 GCA_041752855.1 Thermosynechococcaceae cyanobacterium | reverse complement strand
TCAATCAACGCCTCTAATTCCTGACTGACGGTATCCAGCTCAGCCATAAGCTGATCAACCTCAGCCTGCTCAGCGACAAAATACCGCGCCACAATCAGCCCAGGCGGAATCAAATCAGCCTTATACTTCTGCTTGTCAATTACCAGATCCGGCGCTTCCTTCAGCTTCTCTCCTTTCTTTACCGCCAGTTCCCGCAGCACATTCCCTGCTGCCCAGCCATCCTGTACCAGCACATAAACATCGTCCTGCATCGTCTCAGCCCAGTAGTCCATCAACAACTGGTAAATGTCGTACTTATCCAGCAAGTCTGCCTTAGCAAACCGCGCCAGCAAATCCTCAGATAGCATTTGAATCAATGCCTTGGGCTTATCACTAATGGCAATCCCCTTCAGCCCTTCCTCGAAGTGCTTACCCCAGTCTGTGTAGAACGCCAGAGATTTCTCTGCAAACTTCGTAAATTCAGGATGGTTGAGAATTGTCGGTTTCACCAGACTCGCCTCAACCAACCCGTGGCTATAGCCCTCACGCCCACCCGCAGCAAATAAGGTGCCTCGTAACTGAGGAAACACCTTCCAGAAATCCTCCAGGGCATCAACATCCGCATTCGGTATGCCGCCGTTAAGGTGAGCATTAAGATCGTGCAGGTCTTCTGGTTCGCTAGAGTCGATATAGCGAGGGATATTGAGGTTATAGTCATTCCCTTGAATTTCCGCCAAAGACACCATCCGGCTGTAACGGGGCAGCTCAATCTGCCGCGTAAACACATCCACAATTTTGTGAATGTCCTGGCTCCGTAGACGGTTCTTGTTGCCGTCCTTCATAAAGCCCTTGCTGGCATCTACCATAAACAAACCCTCCCGCTGGGCTGCTGTTTCCTTATCAAGCACAATAATGCAGGCCGGAATGCCCGTCCCGTAAAACAAGTTTGCAGGCAGGCCAATAATGCCCTTGATGTAGCCCTGACGCAGTAAATTTTCCCGAATCCGAGCCTCTGCATTACCGCGAAACAGCACCCCGTGGGGCAAAATTACAGCACCCTTTCCCTTGCTTTTAAGCGACTTCAGGATATGTAGCAAAAAAGCATAGTCGCCGTTTTTATCCGGCGGCGTGCCATACTCAAACCGCTCAAAAGGGTCGTCCGTAATACTGACCCCATTGCTCCAAGACTTATAGGAGAACGGCGGATTAGCCACCGCAAAGTCAAACGTCTTCAGACTGCCATCGCCATTCTTCCAGTAGGGTTCTGAGAGCGTATTGTCTTTCCACATTTCTGCGGTGGGGTGGTCATGCAGAATCATATTCATACGGGCGAGCGCAGCAGTGGAGCTGTCCATCTCCTGCCCAAAAATAGAAAGACCACGCGGTGCTTCATCTACCACCTTCAGCAATAGGGAACCTGACCCGCAGGTTGGGTCATAGACCGTCTGGTCTTGGCTAGTTTCTGGAGTAATGCCCACCACCTTCGCCAAAATCCGCGACACCTCTGCCGGAGTATAAAACTGTCCCTTACTCTTCCCAGACTCCGTGGCAAAGTGCCGCATCAGGTATTCGTAGGCATCCCCCAGTAGGTCATCACCCTCTGCTCGGTTTGCGCTCAGGTCAATGCCGTCAAAAATTGCCACCAGGTTAGAGAGGCGATCAACCATCTCTTTGCCTTTACCCAGCTTGTCCTCATCATTAAAGTCCGCAACATCAATCACGCCCTTCAAAACATTCTCTTCAGCCAGCGCCCCAATAATTTTGTTAATCTTGTCGCCAATCTCCTTATCGCCCTTTAGCGCCACCATGTCCTTAAAGGAGCCGCCAATTGGCACCAAAATCATCCCATGAGGATCCCCCGCATACTTATCGGAGACATATTTCATAAACAGCAGCGTCAGAACATAATCTTTGTACTGAGAGGCATCCATGCCGCCGCGTAGCTCATCGCAGCTTGCCCACAAAGAACTGTACAGTTCAGTTTTCTTAATTGCCATTCTGAAACTCGTTTATCGTTCAATTCAATAATGTAGACAATAGCCCCAACAAAGCGATCGCCAGCCTCATTATCTTGAATTAAATAACGCCCAATTTTTGCTGGCGGTTGAAACCGCTGGGTTTTATTCTGACTTGGTTCTTGTCGCCGCGATTTTAATCGCTGGGTATCTTTGCTGCGATCGCCCTAAACCCTTACTCAAACCGATCATTCTAAGATAGGATGATAGATCTAGCGCTAAATTTGGCTAGGGTGAAATCAGCTTTATTCCACTGTGGGCTAATTTCATTGGGCACTCCCTACACTCAGATGTTCACTTAACATCAACGCGAGACGTTACCACTACGGAGGATTACTAGGAAATACTAAGCATGGTCAATCAGAAAACAGACGCGCCAAACGTTGGCTTTACTCACGAAGATTTTGCAGCCTTACTCGACCAATACGACTACCACTTTAACCCTGGCGACACCGTAGCAGGGACAGTGTTTAGCATCGAGCCAAGAGGCGCTCTGATTGATATTGGTGCCAAAACCGCAGCTTATATCCCCATCCAGGAAATGTCGATCAACCGCATCGACAACCCTGAAGAAGTTTTGAATTCTAATGAAACCCGTGAGTTTTTCATCCTTGCTGATGAAAACGAAGACGGTCAGCTCACCCTGTCCATTCGTCGCATTGAGTACATGCGCGCTTGGGAGCGGGTGCGTCAGCTCCAAACCGAAGATGCAACGGTACGCTCTGCCGTCTTTGCGACCAACCGTGGTGGTGCATTGGTGCGCATTGAAGGGCTACGGGGCTTTATCCCTGGTTCTCACATCAGCACCCGTGCTGCCAAAGAAGAGCTGATTGGGGAAGAACTGCCCCTCAAGTTTTTGGAAGTGGATGAAGAGCGTAACCGTCTGGTACTCAGCCATCGTCGTGCGCTGGTTGAGCGTAAGATGAACCGCCTAGAAGTGGGCGAAGTGGTTATCGGTGCGGTGCGCGGCATCAAGCCCTACGGCGCATTTATCGACATCGGCGGTGTGAGCGGTCTGCTGCACATCTCTGAAATTTCTCACGATCATATTGATACGCCCCATAGCGTCTTTAACGTGAACGATGAAGTGAAGGTCATGATTATTGACCTTGATGCAGAGCGCGGACGGATCTCGCTCTCAACCAAGCAGCTAGAGCCAGAACCTGGCGATATGGTCAAAAATCCTCAGGTGGTTTATGACCAAGCTGAGGCAATGGCAGCAAAGTATCGTGAGCAGATGGCTGCGGCTCAACAAGCTGCCAGCGAAGCTGCTGCGGCTAAGGAAGAAGCTGCTGCCGAGCCTGAAGAGGACGATGCTGACGCTGAGGATTAATCGACAATAGCCCTTTCCTGCAAAGATCTAATAAAAACGCCTTAGCTTTTTCAAGATAATGAAAAACGGCTAAGGCGTTTTTATTGGGCAGTGCTTAGCGATCTTCGCTGATCTAAATCAGTTCAGTTTGCCTAAAACAAGTGCCCTTGAACTTTAGTCTCAAGGGCACTTGTTTTAGATATTGAAGAATAGGTGACGCTACAGTTTATTTACGCCACGGCATAGACTACTTTGCTTCTTGTCGCTCCTTAGCCTCTTTGATCACTTCCTCTGCCACATTGCTGGGGCAAGGCGCATAGTGACCAAATACCATCGAGAACTGCCCACGACCAGAGGTCATAGTACGCAAGTCGCCAATATAGCCAAACATCTCGCTGAGGGGCACATCGGCTTTAATCCGCGCACCCATCGGGCCTGTTTCTTGAGACTTAATCATGCCGCGACGACGGTTTAAGTCACCGATGACATCACCCATGTAGTCGTCGGGCGTAAACACATCCACATTCATGATGGGTTCCAAGATCTGAGGGCCAGCCTTGGGGATGGTCTGACGGTAGCCCGCCATTGCCGCAATTTCAAAGGCGATCGCCGATGAATCCACCGCGTGGAATGCGCCGTCGGTGAGCGTAAACTTCAGGTCAACACAGGGGAACCCTGCCAAAACGCCTTTCACAATACTGGACTTAAATCCTTTTTCAACCGCAGGCCAATACTCCCGTGGCACCGTACCGCCCGACACCTTAGAGATAAACTCGAAGCCACTTCCGACTTCCCCAGGTTCAATAATGTAGTCGATGCGACCAAATTGACCAGAACCACCCGACTGTTTCTTGTGGGTATAGCTATCTTCAATCCGTTTGGTTACAGATTCGCGGTAGGCCACTTGAGGCTCACCCACTTCTACATCTACGCCATGAGTCCGCCGGAGGATGTCTACCTTAATGTCTAAGTGCAGCTCACCCATGCCCTTGATGATGGTTTCGCCACTCTCTTCATCGGTCATAACGTGAAAAGACGGATCTTCTTGAACCATCTTGCCCAGCGCCATCCCCATTTTTTCGTCACCACCCTTGGTTTTGGGCTTTACGGAAATAGAGATCACAGGGTCAGGGAAGACCATGGGTTCCAAGGTCGCCGGATTTTTCGGGTCGCAGAGGGTGTGACCCGTTCGGACATTCTTCATCCCCACAATGGCGATAATGTCCCCCGCTTGAGCCGACTCAATTTCTTCACGGGAGTTGGCGTGCATTTCGACCAAGCGGCTAACCCGCTCAGATTTACCCGTGAAGGTGTTGAGGATGGTATCGCCCTTAGACAGGGTGCCGGAGTATAGACGAGTAAAGGTGAGGGCACCAAAGCGATCGTCCATAATCTTAAACGCCAAAGCCCGTAATGGCCTGTTGGGGTCTACGATCGCAAACGTTCCGGTTTCTTCACCGTCTAAATCGACCTCTGGCTGAGGTTTCACTTCGGTAGGGTTGGGGAGGTAGTCTACCACCGCATCTAGCACCAACTGTACACCCTTGTTTTTGAAGGACGAACCGCAATAGGTGGGGAAGAAGGCTAGGTCGCGGGTGCCTTTACGGACGCATCGCTTAATATCTTCAATCGACAGCTCTTCGCCTTCAAGATATTTTTCCATTAGCGCGTCGTCTTGCTCTACTGCCAGCTCAATCAGCTTTTCGCGGTAAAGTTCGACCTGCTCCACCATGTCTGCGGGCACTTCTTCGATGGTGTAGTTAAGGGGGTCGCCAGAGTTATCCCACACCCAGGCTTTGCGGGTGAGCAGGTCAACCATGCCCTTCAAATTTTCTTCTACGCCAATGGGAAGCACCATCACCATGGGCTTAGCCGCCAAAATATCTTCAACCTGCTTTACCACACGGAAGAAATCGGCTCCGGTGCGGTCTAGCTTGTTGACATAGATAATTCGCGCCACTTCAGAATCGTTGGCGTAGCGCCAGTTGGTTTCAGACTGTGGCTCCACACCACCAGAAGCGCAGAATACGCCAATGCCGCCATCAAGCACCTTCAGCGAGCGATACACTTCAATAGTGAAGTCAACGTGCCCAGGGGTGTCGATGATGTTGAGCTGGTGTTCTTTCCAGAAACACGTTGTGGCAGCGGACTGAATGGTGATACCGCGCTCCTGCTCCTGCTCCATGAAATCCGTCGTTGCCGCACCTTCATGCACCTCACCGATTTTGTGGATTTTTCCGGTTAGCTTTAGGATTCGTTCGGTTGTCGTTGTTTTGCCAGCATCTACGTGGGCAAAGATACCAATGTTTCGATAAAGGGTGAGGTCTTTCATGTCTATTCTCTAGTTGGGCGCGACAAGCCGGACGATCTTTGAACGTTACTCAAAGGGAATCAGAATTGTCTTTGTCGTCATGGGCAGTTCAAGTATTAGGTTCTCGCCGGATGGAGAACCCTTGTTTCTGCTTAAAGCAACATTCTTAATTGTAAAGTGTTGCGCTCTAAAGTTGAAAGAGGACTAGGGCGGTTGCCTCTACCTTTAACCTTGAGCATTATCTCAAAAAGGCTAACTCTCTTGCACGGATATGACCCTCTCCCCCTTCGACAAGCTCAGGGCAACGCCCAGCCCCTCTCCCAAAACGGGCGAGGGGAGCCAGATTAGACCTTCTCCCCTAGTGGGAGAAAGGGGGCTAGGATTGATACAAAAGGTCTAGTAATTCGCCTGAGTCTCTAGTACGTTCTGCACCGCTGACGGCACGTTTGACAAAAAATCGTAGCCCGTGCGCTGTTCTAGTTCTCGGATGGTGGTTCGGAATGTTTGCCAATTCTCTTCTTTGATGCCCTGCTGGTTAGGCATTAAAACGGCAATGACCCGAGTGTTTTGGGTAATGCCCGTTAACCCTAGGTTGGGCTGATCGTTCACCACCACAATTTTCCAGAAGGCGGCAGGGACGGTGATTTTGCTGTTGGCGATCGCATCTTTCTCCCCCATGCTCCCCACCCCGCCCTGACCCGTTGGCCCTGCAATAATGTAAAGCTCTTTGCCTGACCTGACTAAAGTGCGACAGTAGCTCTCGAGTTGTTCCCAAGGTCCACGGTTGTTGTCGGGCGCTTGGGGGGCGATGTTGGTCATGTAAAACACGGCAGAAGAATCTTCGGAGGTACGGTTGCGATCGGCGGCAGGCACAATATGACCGCGATCAAACCCGCTGCCCGTGTAGCTGCGGGGGGTGACGGTAAACCAGCCCGTTGGCATCTCTGGGTCTGGGGTAAATTCAGGCCGACTTAGGTTCCCTAGCCAAGATGCATTAAGCTGCCAACTTGCCCAAGCGGGTGTATTGGTGGTGCGATCGTAGAGCAGCACATACTGAGATCTCTGAAAAAGATGGTAGCGGTCTGCCGGAAGTGCTGCCGCAGGGCTGGGATTCCCCAGTGCCAAATGAATGTTGTCGGCAACGGAAACATTTCGATTCATCAACTGGCAGCCGCTAGATAGCAAGGCGACCAATAAAAGGCTCAGCAGTTGATTTCGCTTGAGCAAACAACGCTGAAATTGAGAAAGGATTTTGATGGCATTCATCACAGCTAGAGTTCCACCATTTGAGAGCAGCAGCGGCTGAAGCGGATAGATCCTATCGTCCTCTAAAGTGGGTACGCTAGGGTTCAAGCGAATGGCCTTGTTTTACAGGAGTTTTTGGGCGTGATGGGTAAAAGCCAGCCAGAACAGGCAAAAAATCTGATGCTTTGGCTGTTTAAGCATAAGCAAGTTTGGGTTGGGCTACTCAGTTTAGGGGCGATCGCCACCGCAATGCCCGCCGTTGGTCAACTTAGTGCAACACAGCTTCAGCAACAGCTTCAGGCTGCCGTTGCCCAAAATAATTGGTCTCAAGCATTACAGATTGTCGATCGCCTCATTCCGCTGGCACCTGCTCAAGCCAATCAGCTCAAGCAATACCGCACAAAACTTGAGCAGCTTTCGCGTGAAACGATTGCCCGTCCCTCTCTGCCTCTTTCTGTATCGCAGCCCCAAGGCTTAGTTGCCATTAAGCGACGCAGTGGGGGCGTTCCGGTAATTGATGTGATGTTTAACCAGCGTAAAACCTTTGAAATGATGGTGGATTCTGGTGCGAGTATTACAACCATTACGCGCCCTATGGCGAAAGCTCTGGGACTGGGCACTGCACAGGTGATTCAGTACGCCACGTTTAAAACCGCTAATGGCTCTACACAAATGCCCATTGTGCTGGTAAGTGCTGTGACGGTAGGGGGGCTTACTACCACTCAGGTTCCCGTTGCGATCGCAGGGCCAGATATGGAGATGGGTCTACTCGGCCAAGACTTTTTGCAGCGCTATGACGTTAGCCTACGGGGCAGTCGTATCGAATTCCATGACCGTCGCTAAAAGTAAGTGCCAATTAATTTTGAGGCAAGTTCAAGCAATAAGTAGGTAAGGTAGTCAGGGCTGCAAATGCCTAAAAGTAACGACATTGTCCGTCGCCTTAAATCTGTAAAAATGCGGCATGTTCTTGACTGCCTAAACCCTCCTGTAAGACAGCTAATACACGATTCATGTTTCCTGCCAATAAATCCGCTGCCGCCAACCATAAACCTGGAAAGACGCGACTGCGGATCACTCCATCTACGTCTACAGGGAAGGATAGATACTCTCCCTCCTCTAAGTAAAACCAGTCTAGCTTTTGGTCAAACACCTGCCAGACAATGTACTCCTTCAC
>JBGSVR010000351.1:0-8057 GCA_041752855.1 Thermosynechococcaceae cyanobacterium | reverse complement strand
TGGACAAGAGCTGTCCTGCATTGTCATGGAATGGATTGAGGGTGTTGACCTACAGCATTGGATTCAAGAAAATGATGCGATTTCTCAAGATAAAGCCCTAGACTGGCTGCAACAAATCACCGAAATTCTGGCCTACATTCATGAGCGGCATGTGTTTCATCGAGACATAAAGCCTTCTAACCTTATGCTGCGCCCTAACGGAACGTTGGTTTTGATTGACTTTGGCGCAATTAAGCAGGCCACTCAAGCCATTGTGAATAGTCACAGCCTAACGGTGGTCAGCTCCCACGGATATACTGCCCCCGAACAGCTCCAGGCCAATGCGGTACTTCAATCAGACTTTTTTGCCTTGGGACGTACCTTTATTCATTTACTGACGGGGCAACATCCCTGCGATCTGGCGAACAATACAAAATGTTGGAGCCAGAGCCTTCGATCGCCGATTTCTGATGATTTGATTGACCTTATCAATGACCTCACAAATGAACTGCCGTCACAGCGCCCTCAAAATGCTCAAGTGCTGCGGCGGCGAATTGAAGCCATTTCTAATGCATCGCCGCTCTCTACCCTCATTAAAAAAGCAACCCAGCGCCAGCAGCGGCATTGGCCCCCAAATTGGCTATTGTGGCTGGTGCTGTGCCTGGTCGGCTTAGCGTCTGCGATCGTTGTGCGGCATACTCAAGACCAAGTGGCTTCTCTTTCACCAGCCTGTGATGTAACAGCCGGAGATTTCTTAAGTTGTGGCGAAGAAGTTTTAGACCCACGCTATACCAACCAATATCAATTGGCCGGCACAGAAGCCTGGAAAGAAGCCCTCAATTCAGAATCTCAGACCCAAGCGGCAGTTCTCTATACCAAGGCTGCCAAGAATTTTGCACAGTCTTTGGGCAAAGAACCCAATAACCCCGAGACTCGCATTTATTTCAATAACGCTCTAATTCAGGCTGAAGCACCTCAGTCTCGCACTATTGCGGTCGTCGTTCCTCTTAAAGGGGTACCTGGAGACAGCGCAAGCCGAGGGCTAGAGATTTTGCGCGGTATTGCCCAAGCTCAAGAGGAAGCCTACCAACAGGGGTTTAAGCTAAAAATTCTCATCGGAGACGATCGCAATTTAGAAGGGTCTGGCAAAACAGTCGCCCGTGCGCTTATCCATAAAAATATTCCAGCGGTGCTTGGGCACTACGCCAGCGATTTGACCAAGCCCACCATTCCTATTTATCAGAGCCGTAATCTGGTGCTTATTTCGCCGACCAGCACCGCAGAATCACTTGCGAAGCAGAGCAATCAGCCTAACCATATTTTCTTTCGCACCTCACCCAGCAACACCTCAGAAGCAAGGGCTTTATCAAACTTTCTCTACAGTAAGCAACAGATAAAAACAGCCGTTTTTTTAAGCCGAAACAGCGTTTATAGTAAAACCCTTGCCGATGGCTTTACCAGAGACTTTCAAGATGGCGGTGCCCAGGCCATTCAGATGAATGCTTTTGATTTGTCAAAGTCAGACTTTAATGTGGGTGCGGCGATCGCCCAAGTCCAGAAACAAGGTGCAACGGCGATCGCAGTCTTCCCTGATGGGTTGACTAGCACCTACTCCTTTAAAAACGCTATCGCAATCATGCAGGCTAACCAAGGGAAACGCTGGGTTGTCAGCGGCAATTCTTTACTAGATGCCAAAACTTTAGATCCCATGACGCTTGGCATTGCAAAGCAATTGGTTATCGTTGCGTTT
Source organism: Thermosynechococcaceae cyanobacterium (assembly GCA_041752855.1). GTDB lineage: Bacteria > Cyanobacteriota > Cyanobacteriia > Thermosynechococcales > Thermosynechococcaceae > JAAURS01. Next base: position 6,328 of record JBGSVR010000351.1, on the reverse strand, counting down.
TGGAACCTTCAGAGCGCTCAATATAAGACCTTTATGAGAACCTCAACCCAACTGTGGGGAGAGGAAGTAACCCATCGGTCTGCATTAGCCTATGATGCCATGCAGGTATTATTGACCGCATTGAGGTCTAACCCCAAGCTAGATCGGGTGGTGCTCCAAAAGGTACTCTCCGCCGACACCTTTAGAGCAGAAGGCGCAACAGGAACCATTAGCTTTGAGGGGAGCGATCGCAAGGAGCAGTTTCGGGTGTTGCTAAAGGTTGTTGCTAACCCCAACTGCGGCGATCGCTATTTATTCACTCCGTTATTTGGCACTCCAGCAGGTGTCGCAAAAGACTGAAAAAGTAAGTAAGGGCGGGTTTAGCTGATACCGCATCAGAAAATTCCAGATGTATCGGCAAAAACAGCCCCTACAAAATTTGAATGTTGCTTAGGATCGTGGATTAAATAAGACCCCAAATTAGGCCAGCGGTTGAAACCGCGCCTACACAAACGAAGTCCGCCTAAGCCTAACGGCTGCTTCGCAAGCGCGGACTAGGAGAGGACTTTAACCCACGTAGGTGGGTTTTGTTTGTATAGCCGCGATTTCAATCGCTGGGTTTTATTAAATCCATGATCCTTACTTCGTAATTTTTAGCCTAATTTCTTTGCCACAATCGTGCGATGGCGCGGGTCACTAGCAACGGTAATCGGCGTTTCAAACCCTACTTGAGTCAATGCCGCCTCTACATCAAAGGTGTAATAGTCATCACTCCAAGGCTCTGTACTTTTCATCAGCGTAAACAGCACAGGCGGCAGGTTTTGAATCACAGGCGACTGGGGATTGTTGTCTACAATTGCTAAACATCCACCTGGACGAAGCAGCCGCAGCGCCTCTTGAAATACCGCGCTACTGGCTTCACGGGGTAGCTCATGAATCAAAAACTGAAGCGTAATTAAATCAAAAGACTGGGCGGGCAATCCAGTTGCCTCACCCTTACCGTGGATCCATTGAGCCACCTCGTTTTGAGTATCTCGCACCTGAGCCACCGACAGCATATAGGGCGACAGATCTAAACCCACCGTGCTAACAGATAGCCCCTTGCTGGCATAGTAGCGATGGAGCGTGAGGGTAGAAATACCAACAGAGCAGCCAATATCCAAAATGTCTTTGACTTGCTCAGAGCCGTGATCTGCTAACACAGCATGAAAACTTGAGCGCAGCCGATCTTGAGCGGCTTGCCACGTTAGGTTTTCTGCGAGCCATACCCGCATTGCCATTGAGTAGGTTGCAGATTCTGCTTCAAAGGCCGCTAACCAGCAAAGATTGCCGTCATCGTAGGCATGGAAAGGGACATTGTAGTAGTCAGGATAAGTCACGCTAGGATCGGTGATTTGATCCAGTCGTGACTGAATGCCAGATGCCTCAAAGTCTTGAACCGTCTGCCGCCAGGGGATGCCATTTTTCTCGGCAGTGTTAATCAACACCTTGCGTGCCTGCTGTTTCATTAGCCCATAGATAGGCTTGGTCTTAATGAGTCCATTGACAACCTGAGACAGAAGGTTTTCGCCAGCCCAGTCGGGCTTTAGTTTTACAGTCATCGCTCTCTTTGGTATTAGGGAAGACTCTCTTTTGATTTTAGAGTGCTGAGGGCACAGGAGATTAAGGGATGTTTTGCTGTACCGAATCGTAAAGGCTGTGTTGATGAATATAGAAGGCGATCGCCGGAATCATCACGTCTTCTGCTTTTTTTTGCCGATACTCGGTAGACGATACATCCGGTCCCACAAAATCTGCCGCCACCGTCAGGTTTGCACCCAATGCCTTCAGTGCGTGCAGGTCTGCACCACTCACAGGAAACCCTGGGCGCGGCACAATTTGAAGGTGAACCATTTTTAAAAGTTCATCCACGCGATACCAGCTAGAGAGAGAATCTAAAACGTCAGATCCGATAACCAAAAAAAGTTGGGCATGAGGCCAGTGTTGCTGGGCGAGACGGACTGAATTCAGCGATCGTCCATCACTCAAATGAGGGCACAACCGAACATTAGAATACTTCTGCCTAACATCATTGAGCAGTAGTGCCAGCATAGCCTGCCGATGAACTAGAGGCGTTTGACCGACCTTAAACGGGTTATCAGCAGCCCACACTGCCACCTCATCAAAGCGCGTTGCCAACCATTCCATAATGGCTCTGTGTCCCGTTGTGGGCGGGTCGGCACTGGTGCCAAAAAGCGCAACTTGCAGCATAAATTTAGGCCGCACTCTTAAAGACGAGCGAGGCGATCGCACAAAATCTCGACCTGTTTCTCGGCTTCAGCCAAAGTATCCCGTGCGCCCTGCACTACTTCTGGCGGAGCTTGGTCTACAAACTTTTGGTTTTGGAGACGACCTTGAAACGACTGCACTTCTTTTTCAGCCTTCGCAAGGTCTTTTTCGAGCTTGGCGCGGAGTGCGTCAATATCAATCACGCCTGCTAAGGGAATCAGCACCTGTACCGTTCCGGTCACGCCCACCATCGTTTGCTTGAGGTCATCTTCAATCACTGCGGTAGCAATGTTCAGTTCTGCCACCTTTGCCAAGTCTTTGATGTAGTCTTGACCATTGGTGAGGGCAAGACGTTCGCGATCGCTTTCACTTTGCAGCGTGACCGCAATGGGTAGACCAGGCTTAATGCTGGCCTCTTGGCGCAGGTTACGGATGGTGCGAATGGTGTCGATGATCAGTTCAAACTGCGCTTCAATATCAAGCGGCGCAGAAGATGCCGTTTGTGTCATGAGTGCGCGGTCTGACGTCTTGACAGCTCGTAAACGCTGAAGGGCAAGGACGGCGGTGTTGTCTTCTAATACTTCCGATGATTGCTCAGATGTATTGGTAGCTCCGTCCCGAATGGATTTGAGAATCTTTTGTTTTTCTTGATTGAGGGAGCGGGTGAAGGCTTGACGGCGATCGCTCCACAGCAAATTTTTGTAGATAAACTGCCCTATGTAATACAGCCCGAATAGCTCTAGGGTTGGCTCTACAAAGGGCACAGCATTGAGGGTGCTGATCACACCATCCAGCACATTAAATCCAATGATGGCGGCTACTACACCCAGCCCAATTAACAGAACCTGCTTATACTGCAACGCAAACTGAATGAGTTGCCCTGGTTCAGACAAAACGTTGAGAGCGGGTTTTTCGGTCTTAGGCATAGCCACTGCTGGCGCGGTGGCGGTGGCTGAAGCCTCCTCCGGTTCGGCCTGATTCCAAGGGTCGTCGTTATCTAGACTGGTCTGCACCACTGGAGCGGCTTCTGGGTAGGGCTGAAGTGCCAAAAACTGCTCGGCGCTGGATTGGGTGAGGGTATGCCAAATTTCTTCTGTTACATGGGGCATAAACGGATGCAAAAGCTTCAGCGTGCCCTCTAAGACATAGGCTAAAGTCTGCTGTGCTGCAAGGCGAGAGGGGCTGTCGTCTTGGCGAAGGCGTGGCTTCACTAGCTCGATATACCAGTCACAGAAATCGCCCCACATAAACTCATAGAGTCCCTTTGCGGCTTCTCCTAACCCATAACTATCAATGGATGTACGGGTTTGGGTCACAAGGCGCTCAAATTTTTCTAGAATCCAGCGATCTGCAAGTTCCAGGTTATCGCGGTTGGGTTTGCCTAACTGAGCTGGGGTCTGCCCGTTGAGGTTAATCATCACAAACCGAGATGCATTCCAAAGCTTGTTAGCAAAGTTACGGGATGCTTCTACAGAGCCAGACTCGTCGGTGGCGCGGTTGTACTCTAGCCGAATGTCTTGCCCTGCCCCCGCCACTTCACGAATGAGGGCATAGCGAAGCGCATCGGTGCCATACTTTTCAATCAGAATCAGCGGGTTGATGCCGTTGTCTGCCGACTTTGACATTTTCTTGCCGTTTTCATCCCGCACAAGGCCGTGGATGTACACATCCTTAAACGGAATTTGCCCTGTAAAGTGTGAGGCCATCAGCGTCATCCGCGCCACCCAGAAAAAGATGATGTCAAATCCGGTGACGAGGGTGGTGGTGGGGTAGTAGAAGTTTAAATCTGCGGTTTCCTCAGGCCAGCCCAATGTCGAAAAAGGCCACAGTCCTGAAGAAAACCAGGTATCGAGTACATCAGGATCTTGCTGAATTTTGACCTGATCGCCGAACTGAGCAACGGCCTTTTCCCATGCCTCGGCCTCAGACTTTGCCACAACAAAAGGCGTGTTATCTCTAATTTCACCTTCGGTTTCGCTAATGGCATACCAAGCGGGGATTTGATGCCCCCACCATAATTGGCGAGAAATACACCAGTCTTTGAGGTTCACCAGCCAGTCACGGTAGACCTTACCCCAGCGCTCTGGCACAAAGTGGGGCGACTGCTCCTCATCTAAAAAGGCTAGGGTTTTTTGGGCGATCGGCTCAATTTTGACAAACCACTGGGTTGAAATTAGCGGCTCTACAGGCACCTTACCGCGATCGCTGTAGGGCACGGTGTGCTTGTAATCTTCAATTTTAACCAGCGCCCCTTCGTTTTGCAGCCAGTCAATTACTTCCTTTCGCGCTTCAAAGCGATCTAAGCCTTCAAATGGGCCACCATTTTCGTTGAGGGTACCGTCTTTATTAAGGATGTTGATAAAAGGTAAATTGTGGCGCTGACCCATCGCAAAGTCGTTGGGGTCGTGGGCGGGGGTTACTTTCACGCAGCCCGTCCCAAAGACAGGGTCTACCAGTTCATCTCCAATAATGGGGATCTCACGATCCATGATGGGCAGCTTGAGGGTTTTGCCAATTAGGTGTTTGTAGCGATCATCTTCAGGGTTAACCGCAACTGCCGTATCGCCCAGCATGGTTTCAGGACGGGTGGTTGCCACCTCTACATAACCGGATCCATCCGTCAGCGGGTAGCGGAAGTGCCATAGATTGCCGTCTACTTCTTTACTCTCTACTTCTAAATCGGAGACGGCAGACTGGCTGGCAGGGCACCAGTTAACCATGTAGTTGCCCCGATAAATCAGCCCTTCTTCGTAAAAGCGCACAAAGGCTTCTAAAACGGCTTTAGACAACCCCTCATCCATCGTGAAGCGCTCACGGCTCCAGTCTACCGAGACACCCAAGCGCCGGAGCTGGTTCACAATGGTGCCACCAGATTCCGCTTTCCACTGCCAAGCTTTTTCTAAAAATGCTTCGCGCCCTATATCATTGCGCGTTTTACCTTCTGCCTTAAGCTGCCGCTCTAGAATGGTCTGCACAGCAATACTGGCGTGGTCTGTACCAGGGAGCCATAGGGTATTGCGCCCAATCATGCGGTGATAGCGCACGAGGGTATCAATCAGCGCACTTTCAAAGGCGTGACCCATGTGCAGGCTACCCGTCACGTTAGGCGGCGGAATCACGACGCAGTAGGGTTCTCCGCCCTTAGAGGCATCGGCTTGAAAGGCATGATTTTCTTCCCAGGCGGCTTGCCATTTGGCTTCGGTGGCGCTGGGTTCGTACTGGCTAGAGAGGGCGGGGAGGGTTTCTGTCATGGAAGTAAGGTCAGGGGGTTAGGGATGCGATCGCTGCGCACCAGGAGTCCGCACGTTACAGGTTGCTTAAAATTAGGTTAGGGCGCGGAGTAATTGCCGCTCTCCCAATCTCTAAAAACTCTATGATACCGCCATCGCTGAAGGGTTGATGACGCAATTGAAGGGTAGACCTTAACCTAGCCTTGGTTTTGATCGCGGATATTTGATGTTATTGTGAAAAAGTCTCTTCTTGAGAAGAGATGTCAGAAGCAAGTTGCTTAATTTTTTGAGCAGCTCAACTTTTATCCGGTGTGTGAGGATTACATGAATTCTAATAAGTTTCAGCTTTCATGGCTTATTCAGCCAGCTTTCTTGAGTCTATTAGTAGGCGGTTCTTTTTTAGTTCCTGGCACTGCAAAAGCTAGTGAGCTGGGTGAGTCCACCGCGTCAGCTTCAGTTCCTGCTGCTTCAACCACTTTACCTGCTGCGCCTAACGCCCTACCTGGAACCTTTTCAACTTTAGTAACAGATGTAAATAGCTCGACCGAAGCAGGTCAAGTTACGTCTGTGTCTCAACTGTCTGATGTACAGCCCACCGACTGGGCGTTTCAGGCGCTTCAGTCTTTGGTTGAGCGCTACGGCTGTATTGCGGGTTATCCTGACGGCACCTTCCGAGGCAACCGTGCCGCAACTCGCTATGAGTTGGCTGCTGCACTCAACGCTTGCTTAGACCAAATTAGCGATAAGTTTGCCACCAAAGAAGATCTGGAAGCCGTTAAAGCACTGCAAGAAGAATTTAGAACTGAGCTTGCAACCCTGAAAGGTCGAGTGGATGGCTTAGAAGCCCGTAC
>JBGSVR010000350.1:0-4104 GCA_041752855.1 Thermosynechococcaceae cyanobacterium | reverse complement strand
GATTTGAAATTATTGCGTAACATTTTGCGACGGCTCTGAAAGCCTAACCGCACTAAAGTCGAGAACCATTGGGGCTGCTCTACAGGGTCATGATACGGGCGAGGCCGCAGCCGAATGACGGCAGAATCGACCTTGGGGGGTGGAAAAAAAGCTTTAGCCACCACATCACAAATCCAGTCGCAATCTGCGAGGTATTGGCAGTGAACCGAGAGCGCGCCATAAGCACGAGAGCCAGGCTTAGACGTAATTCGCTGTGCGACTTCTTTTTGCACCAGCAGCACTAAGCTGTCAAAGGCTGGACTCGTTGGCTTTGCGACGGTTCCAATCACTCGGTCTAAGATTGGCCCTGTGATGTTGTAGGGGATATTGGCAACCACTTTGTTGGGGTAAGATTCCGGTGGAATAAATTTGCCCAGATCCATCTCTAAAATGTCGCCCTGGAGCAGCAAAAACCGCTCATGCTTACCAAACCTTGCCACCAGCTTTGGGCATAGGTCGCGGTCAATCTCAACAGCGGTGACTGAGGCAGGGGTTTGTAACAAAAATTCAGTCAGTGCCCCCATACCAGGGCCAATTTCTAAAACGCGATCGCCCTCTTGTAAATCCGCCGCTTTTACAATAGAGTGCAGCGCTTTTTCACTGCGGAGCCAGTGCTGACCAAACTGTTTACGAGGATGAGACACGCGATCGCCTAGGTGGAGGGTTTTAGTGAGTCAATCTCGTATGATATCTTAGGTAAGCGCCTGGGGGCGTGGCGGAATGGTAGACGCTACGGACTTAAAATCCGTTGACCGTAAGGTCGTATGGGTTCAAGTCCCTTCGCCCCCATCTTTAAGCCAAAAACGGCTCTTTGTCTAAACCAAAGGGTCGTTTTTGCTAAGTAGACAGCGCACCATCTCACAAAAGCCTTCTACTTCTGGCTGAGTGGTGACGTACTTAGGTTGGTGCTGAAGGCGATCGCCATATTTCAAAATATTGGCGACCCCCACTGAAACCGGAAAAATGCTGGGGTCAAACATGGCTTCATCATTGGGGCTATCGCCAATCGTTAGAACCTGGGCAGGATGAAGCGTCGGGAAGTGCTGCGCCAAAACCTGCTGGAGTCCCCACGCCTTATTTTGCAGCGGCGGCTTGATGTGACACTGAACGGTACTGTAGGTGAAGCTCCAGCCCAATGCTTGGCACTGAAGGGCGATCGCCTCCAATTCCCCTTCACTCACCCCCTCCACATCAAACGTCCAGTCTGTCAGCCGAAACGTATTATCAGTAGATTCTTTTATGTGTGGATACTGCTGCTTAATCTGCAAAAACGCCTCTGATAGCCGCTGACGATGTACAGCAAGGGCTGGCACATTGCCCAAAAGTTGATAAGCACCCAATGGGGGGAAGTAGACTCCGCCATTTTCGGCGATCGCCCCTGCCACAGGCAGATAAGACCGCAGTGCATCGACCCAACCCGCAGAACGCCCTGTGACCAGCAGCAAAGGGAGGTTGGCTTGATTAAGCTGGGCGATCGCTTCCAACAGCCTTGGCGTAAGTCGGTCAGCATAGGTTAGCGTTCCGTCTACATCACTCGCAATCAGACGAATCTGAGGGGCATCAATGACTAGTCCATCTAGAGAGAGTAGCGGCATTGGGTAAGGGTGCTTAATTGGGACGAAAGTAAACGGTCATTTCACGATCTTCTGTGCCCACAAAAATAGGTGCCGTGGTTCGCAGCAGACCATTGTTACCCACAAAAACTTTACCTTGCCCTGGAACCCCGTCCACAGACGTAATTGAAAGCACATGACCACTTTTGGTGGCCTCAAGCTGTCCCTGAAGCACAACCGTTTTAACCTTGGGTTCGGTTGCCGTCAGCGTTAGACGCGTGATGTCTTTTGTCGTGCTGACCGTGATGCGCGTCAGACCATACCGTTCTTCCTTCGCTTTGGCAGTGGATGGGTACATTACCAAAGCTCCCTGTCCTGGATAGGACGGCACCACTGAGGCGGCAACAGACGCTGAACTAGGCTTTTTCGGAACCTGTGAGGTTGGGGGTTCAGCCGCCGCCGTATCTGCCTCTGGGATGGGTGCTTCCTCTAGGGTCAACTTTCCGGTTGCCTTAACCTCACCTTTGAGGAGAGGACCATTGCCAAACAGTGAGCAGGCTGCTTTATCTTGCGTTTTGAGTCCTACAGTCTGGCAAGCAACATCAAGGGTGTATTTGGGCGACTGTCGGTCTTTACTGTACTGATATCTCGCCAACAGCGACTTATAGCCGCTGCGACCGAGGTACAGCTTGGAGGTGGGGACAATGCTCCAAGTGTAGGTATCCATCCGCTGGCGATCGCCATTGCTCCCCGTCAGCACTACCGCCCCCAAGCTCTCGGCGGTGAGCGTCGTATTCTCTACAGGCAGCGCAACCACGGTTTTGGTGAGCTGAACCTGAAGCTGCTTCATCTCATCCGCTGAGGTTGTCGCCTCAAAGGTCAGGACAGAACCCTGATTTTGTGCGCCTGCTGCCTGTGCCAGAAGGGAAGATTTAGCAAAATTTCTAGGGTGCTGGTTGGGTTGAAGTGCCTGTGCGCACACGCCTGTCATCCCCCACCCTGTTAGCACTAATAAGATAATGCTGCGCTTCATCGTGAGATTCTGTACCATAGTTGCCTCGTTTGAAAGCCCATTCACACATTAAAATCACACGTTATTACAATACGCCATCCCCAAAACCGCGCATCGCTGACTAGGGGTGACGCAAAATTGTAAAACTTGTGCCAGGAAGTTCGGTTATCTCGATATCCACACCCACTGCAAGCAGATTTGAACGGGCTACAATAAATCTGCTCAGGTTTAGCACTCTGATCAAGAGAGTGCTAATGTCTTATCCCCAAGGATTTGTGCAGGCTGGCTAATTCGCACAAGCTGATTGTGTGTGCTGCCCCGTCTGCTGTAGCAATTGTTTAACGAAGCCCATCTCGAGGAAGCCTAAGAATGTCCAAACTGCTCGTCTTTGATGAAGAATCTCGTCGCGCCCTAGAACGGGGTGTCAATGCGCTAGCCGATGCCGTACGGATTACCCTCGGCCCCAAAGGGCGCAACGTCGTCCTAGAAAAAAAATATGGCGCACCCCAAATCGTGAATGATGGGGTCACAATTGCAAAGGAAGTCGAACTCGAAGACCCGTTTGAGAACGCTGGCGCTCAGCTCATGCGTGAAGTCGCCTCTAAAACCAATGATGTGGCAGGGGACGGCACCACCACCGCCACGGTTTTGGCTCAGGCGCTCATTCGTGAAGGCATGAAGAACGTTGCGGCCGGTGCAAACCCCGTAGCGCTAAGACGCGGCATTGACAAGACCATTGATGCCTTGGTTAAAGAAATTGAGGTTATGGCAAAGCCTGTCGAAGGCGAAGCGATCGCCCAGGTTGCCACTATCTCTGCTGGAAACGACCCCGCCGTGGGCGCAATGATTGCAGAAGCCATGGAGAAAGTCGGTCGTGATGGTGTGATCACCGTCGAAGAGTCTAAGTCTCTTGCCACCGAAATGGACATTGTGGAAGGGATGCAGCTTGATCGCGGCTACATTTCCCCTTACTTTGTCACCGATTCTGAACGCATGGTGACAGATCTTGTCAACGCCCGCATTTTGATTGTGGACAAAAAGGTTTCCAGCATTCAAGAGCTAGTGACCACCCTTGAAAAGGTCGCCCGTGCTGGCGAGCCACTGCTCATTATTGCCGAAGACATCGAAGGCGAAGCCCTTGCAACTCTCGTAGTTAACAAGCTGCGCGGCGTGCTGAATGTAGTGGCGATTAAATCTCCTGGGTTTGGCGATCGCCGTAAGGCCATGCTCGAAGATATTGCCGTCCTCACAGGCGGTCAGGTCATCTCTGAAGAAGTGGGTCTGTCTTTAGATCGCGTTGAGCTAGAAATGCTGGGTCAGGCGCAGCGCGTCACCATCACTAAAGACAACACCACCATCATTTCAGAAGCAGGCAACCGTCCTGACCTCGACAAGCGCGTGGAGCAGCTCCGTCGTCAGTTGGCTGAAACCGACTCAGACTACGACAAAGAAAAGCTGCAAGAGCGCATTGCAAAGCTTGCGGGTGGCGTCGCGGTCATC
>JBGSVR010000349.1:0-8661 GCA_041752855.1 Thermosynechococcaceae cyanobacterium | reverse complement strand
CTACACACCAGCAGCGCCGAAATTTTGGTCTTGAGCTGAACGTGATGATGAATTTCGTCTAAAAACGTCTTTCTGTCTTTAAGAAGCGCTAAAAAAACCGTCAGGATGCCCATGTTGTAAAGCCGCGATCGCGGTTGAATCCATCGCCCTAAACATAGGCAAAGGACACCTGAAAGTCAGTCGGGCAGAGTCGGCAGAACGCAAACGCAGCGTCGGAAAAGATCGGGTTTTGCGTTTGTCCAGATTTTGTGACACGACCTAACAGAACAGCGAATAGCTTAAACGGTCGTTGACAGAAGATTGAAAACGTGGCGATAATTGAGGTTTGTGAAAACTGTCGCGTTTTTAAATTAGACCTTTGGCAAACGTAGTTGTAATTGGGGCACAGTGGGGCGACGAAGGGAAAGGCAAGATTACAGACTTGCTGAGTCGTTCTGCTGATATTGTGGTTCGGTATCAGGGCGGGGTCAATGCGGGTCATACCGTTGTAGTGGACGATCAGACCTTTAAGCTGCATCTCATTCCTTCTGGGATTCTGTATCCCAACACAGAGTGCATTATTGGCTCTGGCACCGTCATTGACCCAAAGGTGCTGATTCAAGAGCTAGATACCCTCAAAGATTTAGGCATTTCTACCCAAAATCTGTTTATTTCTAGCGCCGCCCACGTCACCATGCCGTACCATCGGCTCATTGACCAAGCCGCCGAACTCCAGCGGGGCGACCATAAGATTGGCACCACGGGTCGCGGTATTGGCCCCACCTACGCCGATAAGTCAGAGCGTACCGGCATTCGGATGCTAGATCTGATTGATCCAGACGGGTTACGCAAGCAGCTTGGCTGGATTCTGCCTCGCAAGAATGTAATTCTCGAAAAGCTCTACGACCTGCCGCCTTTAGATCTTGAAACGGTGCTTGCAGAGTACGCCGGATACGCCGAGCGTCTAAAGCCTCACGTTGTAGACTGCTCGCTCAATATTTACAACGCTATTTTACGCCGTCGCAATATTTTGTTTGAAGGGGCGCAGGGGACGCTGCTTGACCTCGACCACGGCACCTACCCTTACGTCACGTCTTCTAACCCTGTAGCGGGTGGAGCCTGTGTGGGGACAGGCGTTGGCCCTACCATGATTGACCGCGTGATTGGGGTGGCGAAAGCCTACACCACGCGGGTAGGCGAAGGTCCCTTCCCGACAGAACTAGAGGACGAAACGGGCGCGTTGCTGTGCGATCGCGGGGCTGAGTTTGGCACCACCACAGGTCGCCAACGCCGCTGTGGCTGGTTTGATGCCGTAATTGGTCGCTATGCCGTGCGTATTAACGGCATGGACTGTATCGCCATTACCAAGCTAGATGTCCTCGACGAACTCGAAGAGATTAAAGTTTGTGTTGCCTATGAAATTGATGGACAGCGTTGCGAAGACTTCCCCAGCAATGGGCGGCTGTTTGCCCACTGTAAGCCCATCTATAAGACCCTACCTGGCTGGAAGCAGTCTACCGAACACTGCCGCACCCTAGAAGACCTGCCCCAAACGGCGCTCGACTACCTTAAGTTCTTGGCTGAAATTATGGCAGTGCCCATTGCGATCGTCTCTTTGGGCGCAGACCGCGACCAAACCATCATCGTAGAAGACCCCATCCACGGACCAAAACGGGCGCTACTGTACGAGAACCAGGCGACCGTTGCCTAACGAAAGCGTTTGATTTCATCAAATTCCGCTTTATGCCCTCATAGACGCTTGCAAAAACATAGGCTAGATTTGTAGAACATTTTTGCAGATATTATCAGTATGAGTATGTCTACCTCTGGCGCTTTGATTTCGCAAGATTCCCTCGTCGTTGTGAGTCAAGACCAGGTTTCATCAGATCTTGCTGGCGAGTCTGTTATTCTCAACCTCAAAAACGGGACGTACTACGGCTTAAATGAGCTGGGCAGCGTAATCTGGGAGTTCATTCAACAGCCAAAGACCGTTGCAGACATTTGCGACAGTATTCTTGAAGACTATGAAGTAGATTCCGAAACCTGCGCAAGCTCCGTCCAGGCTTTACTGAGCGATTTAGTGAATGCTCAGCTCGTCGAGATTCGCAATGAAGCTGATTCTTAGGTTTATTCAGATTGCCCCGCGAGACCGGAATCTTTTCCTTAAAACCTATGTTTTATTGACCTTCGTGCGGCTAGGGTTAGTTTGGCGGTCTTTTAACCGTCTGCGTAGTCTTTTAGAGCGTATTAGCGGTTCCAAGCATTCCGCTGTGACAGATCCGCTCAGTCAACGTCAGCTTGTTGCTCGGGTGCAATGGGCTGTCAATGCCTGCTGTAAATTTATGCCAGGTTCTGTAAAGTGTTTGGCTAGAGCGCTCACTATGAAAACGCTCTTAGACCAGCAGGGCTGTCCTTCAAAGCTCATGATTGGCGTGGATAAAAATAATGCTGATCAGCTCGAAGCCCATGCCTGGATTGAGTATGAAGGGCAGGTTGTGATGGGCCAACTTGATGATTTAAGCCGCTTTAAGCCCTTGCCCAATCTACCGCAGCCCTTACGCGCCCGTCCAGCCGAGTTGCTAGATTAGCAGGAGTGCATGGGTGAGCGGAATTGTCGGTATTTTCAATAAAGGCGATCGCCCGATAGAGTCCCAAGTTCTGGAGACAATGCTCCAACCTCTGGCTCATCGAGGGCCTGACGGCTCAAAAATTTGGCAGGGTGACGGCATTGGGTTAGGACACTGCATGTTATGGACAACGCCGGAGTCCTTAAAAGAGGTGCTGCCCTACCGCGACGCTGCCGCAGATTTGGTTATTACGGCAGATGCGCGTATTGATAACCGAGAAGAATTAATGAATGCCCTAGCGCTAGAGATTGGCAGCGCTCCGGCAATTTCAGATAGTGAGATTATCCTAGCTGCCTATCAAACATGGGGGCAAGACTGCCCCAATTACCTTCTGGGCGACTTTGCCTTTGCCATTTGGGATAGCCGCAAGCAAACGCTTTTCTGTGCAAGAGACCATTTTGGCATCAAGCCCTTTTACTACTGCAATACAGATCAATACTTTATTTTTGCCTCTGAAATCAAAGCGCTGCTTGCAGTTCCAGATGTGTCTCGTCAGCTTAACGAGCGACGTATTGCCGACTATTTTCTAGAGCCAATGCTAGAGAGTCAGTCTGACACTGTTTATGAAGAGATCTTTCGGCTCCCGCCAGCCCACTGGGTGAGTGTTGAGGCACAGGCAGATTTTAGTCCTCGCGGCTATTGGTCACTAGACCGCACAGCTATTCTGACCCTACCCACAGACGAAGACTACGAAGCGGCTTTCAGAGACATTTTCTTTGAGGCCGTTCGCTGTCGGCTCCGCAGCGCGTTTCCCATTGGTTCTCACCTCAGCGGTGGCCTAGATTCTTCTGCCATAACCTGTGTGGCTCATGAGTTGCTAGAGCAAGCTGGTAGCCATACCCTGCACACCTTTTCTAATATTTTTGACCGCATTTCAAGCTGTGATGAACGCGAATATTTTAATGTGGTTCTAGAGCAGGGGCGCTACACTGCGCACCTTATCGAGGCTGATCGCTTTGGGCCTTTGTCGGAATGGCAAGAATTTTTCCGGTACTTAGATGAGCCATTTTTAGGGCCGAGCCATTTTTTGGTTCATGGCCTAAACCGTGCCACTCAGTCATCTGGCGTTCGCATTTGCTTAGACGGCTTTGATGGCGATACGGTTGTATCCCACGGTTCGGTTTATTTTACAGAACTGGCACGCCAAGGCAAGTGGGAAACCTTTGTTGCAGAAGCGAAAGCTGTCTCTGGGCACTTCGATACCTCCCCAGGAACGATTTTGTCAGGGTATGCCATGCCGTACCTCGCTGAGCTGGCACAAAAGCACCAGTGGCTGACCTTTGCAAAACGGGTGCATGGCATCAGTCGGGCTTTCTCACTATCTCGTCGTAAGCTGTGGCTCCAGTATGGGATCAAGCCTTATTTACCTCAATGGTTTTCAGGTCTGGTTCATAAGCTTAAATACGGTACTCAAAAAGCACATCAATCCGACACGATCTTTCCTGCTAGCGCTGTATTTAACCCTCAGTTTTCCGAACGATTAAGCATTGCCAACCTTTACAAAGCGCGTGAATTAGGGCGGCGCTATCCCGATACCGTTAGGGAAGATCAGTATAGAGACTTAAGCTGCGGGGCATTTACCCATGTTCTAGAGCTATCAGATCAGTGTGCATCTGCTTTTTCTATTGAGGTCAGACACCCTTTTATGGATAAGCGCTTGGTTGAGTTTTGTCTGGCATTGCCACCGGAGCAGAAGCTCAAAAACGGATGGTCACGAAGCATTATGCGTCGAGCATTGGCAGGGGTTTTACCTGAGGCAATTCAATGGAGAGGCGGAAAGGCATCTATGGAGGAGAACTTTGAGCATGGGCTGCTCCACACCGATAGAGCCATTGTAGAAAATGCCTTGAGCGGTAATGCTGGCGGCAGCGCTAAGACTTTTTTGAATTTGGAGCTTTTGCAACAGCAGTTTCAATTCCTTGTGTTGAGTCCCGAGCAGCAGCAGGCTCCAACAACAGCAGTCTGGAAAGGAACGGCACTCTCATTATGGCTAAAACTTTTTACCTAAATGGAGAAGTTTGCATTCTAGAAATTATGAGCTAAATTAAGTGAGTAGTTAACTTGGACAACTCGTATGAAAAAACAGTTTAATGCCCCTAAATTGAAGCAACACGGCGCTTTACAAGAGATTACCCAAGCTTTTGGTAGCTCCAGCGCTTCAGACACAGTCTTTTTTAACGGGAAAGCTTTTGGCAATGCCACCGGTTCTCAAGATGGAAACGTTGTTCCTAGATAGACTGCTGTGAGCTAAAGTGCTGGGGGAATGCAAATAGCTTTTTCAAGGCTCAAGATGATAATTCTCTTGAGCAATAAAAAAGGGTAGAAACTAGTTTCTACCCTTTTTTAGACCAAATATTTTTAGATTTGAGCGCTCTATTCTATGATTCTGCTCAGTCATGGTCGTTAACTTTATTGCCTTGCGATGTGCAGGGATTCAAAAATAGGTTGAGATGTACACTTATACCGCTTACCAGCTTAATATTTGCTCTGAGATCCCGTTGCGGGCTTTGACGCTAGGGGATGGCGAACCAGATGTATGGCTAGTCTTAGCAAGCTTTAATGAATTAGAAGCGCTGAAGTCGGATGGTGGACATCAGTTTGTGGGTACGGTTGATGGCGTTGCCACATTTGCGGTTTTGGACGGTCGAAAAATTTTGGCTGACCCGCTGCCAGGGGTAGATGAAGCACTTCTTAATACGTTTATTGTTGGCCCTATTTTAGCGGTGCTGCTGCGTCAGCGAGGGCTGCTGGTACTTCATGCTAGTAGCGCTGTGGTTAATGATGTGGCGATCGCCTTTGTCGGCAACTCCGGCGCGGGTAAGTCAACAATGGCACAAGCCTTTCATGGACACGGGTATCCGGTGATGACGGATGACGTGATGGTGGTGCAATTGGGGGGAGATTGTCCGATGGCGCTCCCAGGATATCCATTAATTAAGCTTTGGCCTGAATCGGTTACGGCGACGGGCTATTCTCCTGAGAGTTTGCCCTTTATTCATGGTTCATCGACCAAGCGATCGCATCAGCTTACTGCTGGTTTTGGGCAAGCGGCTTTTCCGTTGGGGCGCATTTATGTTTTAGACGAAGGGGCTGAGCATCGGATTGTGGAGCTAAATGCCTCGGATGCCTGTATTGCGCTGCTTCAGCATTCTCGGGCAACTACGCTGCTGACACATTCTGAGTTTAGAACCAAGAATTTTCGAGACTGCACTTGGATGGCGCAAAATGTGCCGATAGCCCGATTTGAGCGCAAGCCTGCGCTGTCTGAACTGTCTGATTTAGTAAAGCTTGTTGAAGCTGATTTAAGGGGCATCACCACACCCGTGGGTGTTTAAGATGTTCTCTAGGATTATGGATTAATAACCTCAAACTTTGACCCTCACCCCCAGCCCCTCTCCCAGAGCGGGAGAGGGGAGTATGAATCTTGTCCCCCTTCTCCCGTTGTGGGAGAAGGGATTAGGCGTTGCCCTGAGCTTGCCGAAGGGGGATGAGGGAGTGCAAAGCATATCGCGTCCAATCAATTCTGTAAGTTATTTAATCCCCGATTCTTAGCCACACAGTGCAAAAAATACGTCAACGCGTTACAAAAGCCTTTCATTTGCTTCCTGCCCTGCGGCTGGTGTGGCAAAGCTCGCCGCAATGGACGGTGGCTCGCGTTGTGGTGCTGAGCCTGCAAGGGGTGCTGCCGCTGATCTCGCTCTATTTACTCAAGCTGATTATTGACCAAATTGCGGTGAGCTTAACGGCGGTAAATAAGGCCGTAGCGTTTGAACATGCACTCTTTCTACTGATTTTGTCTGGGTGCGTCATGCTGATCACCAGCGTATTTACCTCCTTGGCGGAGTTGGTGAATGCGGCGCAGACCTATCGGGTTACGGATCATGTTCAGGAGATTCTGTTTCAAAAATCCGCTGAGATTGATCTTGAGTATTACGAAAATGCGCAGTATTACGACACCCTTCAGCGCGCCCAGCAGGAGGCATCGTTTCGACCCAACCAAATTCTGAATCGGATTGCTCAGGTTTTACAAAACGGCATTTCGCTTGCGGGGATTTTGGCGCTGCTCATATCGCTGTACTGGGGGCTGGCTGGTGTGCTGCTGGTGGCGGCGCTGCCTGCACTTTGGGTGCGGCTAAAGTTTGCAAAGGTGCAGTATCAGTGGCAGCGTAAGCGAACCAGTCTAGAGCGCCGCTCTATGTATTTAGGGGTGCTGCTGGCGCACGATCAGTTTGCCAAAGAGATTCGGCTGTTTAATTTGAGCGGCCTGTTTCGGCGGCAGGGGCGTGAGGTGCGGCTCCAGCTTTATCAAGAGAATTTTCGGTTGATGCTGCGACGGGCGATCGCCAATCTATCGGCAGAAAGCTTTGCCAAGGTTTTGACGGTGGCGGTCTTTGTCTACATTGCCTATGAAACCATTCAGGGCAGGCTTAAGATTGGCGATTTGGTGCTGTATCAGCAGGCGCTCCAGCGCGGGGAGTCGGCACTGCAAGGGGTTTTGAGCGGGCTATCGGGGCTATACGAAGATAATCTTTTTCTAACAAACCTGTACGAATTTTTGAACCTGAAGCCTAAAATTGCGGATCCGGCCTCTCCGAAGCCGTTCCCAAAGCCAGTGCAGCACGGGATTGAGGTCAGGAATGTTAGTTTTCAGTATGCTGATACGCCGAGACAGGCTTTAAATGAGGTGTCTCTTAAAATTTTGCCTGGAGAAACGATCGCCTTAGTAGGTGAAAATGGCTGCGGCAAAACGACGCTGATTAAATTGCTGTGCCGCCTTTATGAACCGACCCAGGGACAGATTCTGATTGACGGGGTTGATATTCGGGATTTTGCGATCGCAGATTTACGGCAGGACATCAGCGTTATTTTTCAAGACTACGCCAAGTATTTTTTCTCGGTGCGAGACAATATCTGGCTTGGCAATATTGAGTCTTCTGCTGAGCAAGACGTTGAGCAAGCTGCACGGCGATCGGGTGCCCATGACGTGATTGAGCGTTTGCCCAAGGGCTATGACACGATTTTGGGCAAGCTGTTTGAGCAAGGCGAAGAACTGAGCATTGGACAGTGGCAAAAGGTGGCCTTGGCGCGCGCCTTTTTGCGCAATTCGCAGCTCATTATTTTAGATGAACCGACGAGCGCGATGGATCCGATGGCGGAGTATGAGGTGTTTCAGCGGTTTCGAGAGTTAACCCGCGATCAAATGGCGGTATTAATTAGCCATCGGCTTTCGACGGTCAGAATGGCAGACCGCATTTATTTGATGGACAACGGACATATTGCCGAAGCGGGAACCCACGAAGAGTTGGTTGAGCTTAACGGTCGCTATGCCAGACTATTTGAATCCCAGGCCGAGAATTATCGTTAAAAGTTGGGATAACACTTGATGTGCTTATCGGCTTCGCTAAACTCTAAACATAAACCATGCGTTTTTGACAGATAGTGGAGCATCGGCAATGTTATCAGGCTTAACCCAAACTGGTCCCCGCCAGCGCGAAATTGCTGAGATTGTGCTGCGTAACGGCTGGGGCTATATGCGTCGTCTGCTGATGGGGCGACAGTCCGATGAGCCAGAATTCCCGACCCCTGCGGTACTGCGCAAAATTTTGATTGAGCTGGGGCCTGTCTACGTCAAGCTAGGGCAGCTTTTAAGTACGCGCCCTGACTTGCTTCCCAGTGCATACATTGATGCACTCTCGACGCTCCAGAGCAATGTGCCTGCGGTGCCCTGGTCGGTGGTAGAGCCTGTACTGCGGCAGTCTTTGCGACAGCCCCTAGAACAGGTGTTTGCTCAGGTGCAGCCCATTGCGATCGCCGCTGGTTCCATTGCCCAAGTCCATCGCGCTACCCTCATCAACGGGCAAGAAGTTGCCCTTAAAATCCAGCGCCCTGGCATTGCGGAAGTGGTGGAACAGGATATTCAGCTCATTCAGTTTTTAGCAGGGTTGGCGGGTAAAACAGAGCTAGGCAAAGAATACGCCATCCAAACCCTTGCCGTTGAGTTTTGCGATGCCCTTAAAGATGAGCTGAACTTTCGCCGCGAAGCAGGCTTTACCGA
>JBGSVR010000348.1:0-6206 GCA_041752855.1 Thermosynechococcaceae cyanobacterium | reverse complement strand
GCAAATTGATCTGAAAGCTGCTTTATGTCGCCTGATGGCGCTTTGCCATAGAGGGTTTTCTCAAGGGCTATCTTTTCTGCCTCCATTTCAGGAATTTGAGTCTCGAGCTGCTCTAGCTCTCGCTTTTCTTTGTAAGACATTTTGCGAGCGGACTGAGCAAGTGTAGCCTGTAAGTCAGGCACTACAGACGCTTTATGCGGATTTTTACGAAGCTCAGCGTTTGCCTTTTCTTGCGCCGCTGCCGCATTTTCTTCTGCCTTTTTGAAGTCTAGGTAAACCGAGTAGTTACCCGGATATTGGCGTAAAGTGCTGTCTGTTTGAAAGGCAAAGATGGTGTCTACCGTGCGATCTAGAAAATAGCGATCGTGGGAAACCACAATCACACAGCCATTAAAGTCTTCGAGGTAGTCTTCGAGTACCGCTAGGGTTTGCACATCTAAGTCGTTGGTCGGCTCATCCAAAATCAAAACGTTGGGTGCCGCCATCAGCACTTTGAGCAAAAACAGTCGACGCTTTTCGCCCCCCGACAGCATTTGGATAGGCGCATACTGCTGATTGGGGCTAAACAAAAACCGCTCTAGCATTTGGGAGGCCGTAATCACCGAGCCATCGGAGGTGGTGATGAGTTCTGCAATGTCTTTGAGGTAGTCAATCACCCGCTGGGTTGGGTTAAGGCTCAAATCATCGGAGTGCTGGTCAAAGTAGCCAAACTCAATGGTGGTGCCAATTTCGACGGTGCCTTCGTCGGGCTGGATTAGACCCGTAATGATGTTCATGAGGGTAGATTTACCCGCGCCATTGGGGCCAATAATGCCAATGCGGTCTTCAGGGCTGAATTCGTAGCTGAAGTTGTGAATGAGCGATCGCCCGTCAAACCCTTTCGAGATCTGGTTTAGCTCAATCACCTTCTTGCCAATCCGTCGCCCCACCGTCGAAATTTCGACCTTGCCCTGCACCTGCTTAAAAGACTGATTCTGCATATCGCGGATGCGATCAATTCGCGCCTTTTGCTTGGTGCTGCGTGCTTTCGGTCCGCGCTTAAGCCATTCTAATTCCCGTCGCAACACGCCAGCGTGCTTGCGCTGGGTGCTGACAGCAGACTCTTCTGCTAGCGCCTTTTTCTCTAGATAGTAAGAATAGTTGCCATCGTAAGAATAGAGATCGGCGCGGTCAATTTCTACAATGCCGTTTGTGACCTGATCGAGGAAATAGCGATCGTGGGTAATCAGCAGCAAAGCCCCCCGAAAGCGCTTGAGATAGCTTTGCAGCCATTCCACCGAGAGGGCGTCTAGGTGGTTGGTGGGTTCATCCATCAGCAGCACGTCTGGGCTAGACAACAGCGCCGTGGCAAGGGCAATCCGTTTGCGGTAGCCGCCGGAGAGGCTGCCAATCTTGGCCTCAAAGTCTTCAATGCCCAACTGGGTCAAAATAATTTTGGCATTGGTTTCAAGATCCCAGGCTCCAGTCTCATCCATCCGATGGGTCACGTCCGAGAGCCGTGCTAAAACCTGATCGAGATCCCCTTGTCCGTGGGCGAGTTTATCGGAAAGCACTTCATACTCACGCACCAGATCGGCCTGTTCACCGCTGTCTGCAAAGACCTGATCTAAAACCGTGCGCTCATCATCTAAGTCAGGCTGCTGAGGCAGGTACACAATCTTGACGCTAGGGTTCACCCAAATGGTGCCGCCGTCAATCGGCTCAATCCCTGCCATCATTTTAAGCAGCGTCGATTTGCCAGACCCATTGGTGCCAATAATCCCAACTTTTGCCATCGGCTCTAAGCTAAAGCTGGCGTCCTTTAGAATTTCTTTAATGCCAAAATCTTTATGTAAAGACCGCAGTGTAATAACGCTCATCTATCCAACCCTCGGCCAAAATTTCAACACTGCATCAAACCAAGCTTCTGTGCGATCGCCCAAAGCCTCTAGAGAAAACTCCCGCTCCGCCTGCTGACGGCAGGCATTGCGATCAATCTGATCTAAAGATTGAATCGCCGCAACCAGCCCATCCACGCTGTCCGGCTGTACCAACCAACCCGTTTCGCCATCCCGCACAATTTCAGTTGGCCCCCCGCGTTGGTAAGCAATGACGGGCACCCCGCAAGCCAGCGCCTCAATTAACACATTACCAAACGCCTCCACCCAATGAGACGTGACCAACAGCCCTCGACAGCGACGCACAATATTCTGCATTCGATCCGTATTAAGAAACCCCAAATATTCAAAAGGAGCCTCAGGAAAAGCTTGTTGAATTTGCCTAAAGTATGGCTCATTCTGAATTTGACCCATTATTTTCAGCGGTATATTCGCCGCTTGAGATGCCGCTACCGCATCTTCTAACCCCTTCTCAGGAGAAATTCTGCCGAGCCAGCACAGGGCTGAGTCTGGCGTTTCGCAAAAGCTGTAGTGTGCCAAGTCTATGCCGCTTCCGAGGGGCACACAGGCATCTGCAAATGCAAACGTTTTCGCCTGAGCGCGAGTATAAACGCCAACCGAATAAGGATATTGAGCCGCAACACGCCCAATCACGTCATCCATCGCATCACTGAGCGATCCCATACTGACGAGGTGAGCAACGGGCGTCGTCAAAAAAGAGGTTAAATAAAACGGCAGCCAGTCGTAGGCAAAATTAATAATGAGGTCAAACTTCCTCTGCACCTGCCGCACGTAGTTCCACATGTTGCCCAGTACCGAATTTTCGGGCATCATAACAGGAGCAGCACGCGATAAAGTTTGAGCCGGAACCTGAAGCACTCCGTCAATTTCAGTCACCGTAACGCCATCAAGTCTAGAGCCTTTGGGCGCAACAACTTGCAAAATATGCCCACGGCTGACCAACAGCCTTGCCATGTTCAGGAGCGTTAGCTCTACACCGCCTCCATCTCCGGAGCCTAAAGCGCCTACCGAAGTAGAGACAAACAGAAGATTTAGGGGCTTTTGTAAAACCGACTTGCCCAAAACGCTACAAAACCCCAACATTATTCCCCTCGCAGTCTAACAGAGTTTCAAATCCTCTGAACAAGAAGGGTTGCGGCAGTCTTATGGCACCCTAAACCTAAGCTGCCACTGGCTCTATGGGTCTAACATTACGAGTTTTCAGCACTTCCAATACAGAATCAACCTGCTTGGGCGAGAGCGCAGTTAATTCACTAACCCAGAAGCGCATTTGATCAGTTTGATTGATATCGTCACAGATTTTAGACATCTATCGTTTCCTCTCAGGTGAAATTAGTATACTTACCCATTCTCGCTAGAACGGTATTCCCGCTCACAATCTAGCCTAGGTTTCTGGAAATATCGCCTATTCCTTTTGCAATTTGTTTCTTTTCTTAAAATTAAAGACAAATGTATGTATTGAGCATAGAAAAAACTGTTTTTAACGACCAGGCACGGGGGCTAAGCCCAAAGCTTGACTTTCATTACATTAGTTCTCCGGATGCTGCAATGCAGTGATCCACGACACCACCAATGTCAAGCTAAGATAGAAAGCAGATAAAATCCGTTTAGCACAAATTTGAGCTAGACTCCACTACCAGTGTTAGCTTTAAGTTCAGGTTAGCGGCAGTTGTTGAGAATCAAAAAATATGAGCGATATTCAAACCAAAATTGACGCAGTAAGGTTGCAGGCTCGTGAAGTTTGCGCCACGGAAGGCTCGGACTCTAGTGAGTGCGCACTCGCTTATGAGGAACTTGAAGAGCTATCCTCAGAGGCAGCGCACCGTCGCGCTAAAACAGATGAAAGTCACAAAACGTCTCTCCAGCAGTACTGCGATGACAATCCAGATGCGGCTGAATGTCGTTTGTATGAAGACTAGTATTTGGTCAGCAGCGTCATCGACTTAGCCTGTGGCTAAGGTTTAGATGTCCTGTTGAGGCTGTAGTGAGTGGTTAGTAAAACTATTCACTACAGCCTTTTTAGTAGGTTGTTGTAAATGTTCTTTGAATTTCCAGCACGAGGCTGAGCAATGTGGAACACCATTGGACATCAGATTCAAGAGGTAACGGGTGTTCGTTTTAAGGTTGATGAGTGCCATTCAATCAGCAGCGGCAGCATTAATGAAGCGTTTCGGATTAGTGATGGTTCGCAGCACTATTTTGTAAAACTTAATCAGGTCAGCAAGGTTGAGATGTTTGAGGCTGAAGCTTTGGGGCTTCAGGCTTTGGCTGCATCTCGCAGTATGCGTATCCCTCAGGTGATTGGCTGGGGCACGACGGATAATCACAGCTACATTATTCTCGAATGGCTTGATCTTGGACGCAACAGCAGCAGCGCTTCAGGCTGGACTGAGCTGGGTCGTCAACTCGCCTATCTGCACCGCGCGGCTAAACCCGACCGTTCACAACGTTTCGGCTGGGATCAAAACAATACCATTGGCAGTACGCCACAGCCAAACTCTTGGGCGCATGACTGGGCTATTTTTTTTGCTGAATCTAGAATTGGCTATCAGCTCCAGTTGGCGCAGCGCCGAGGAGCTAGCTTTGGGCAGTCAGCGCAGCTTCTTTCCGCAATTCCTGACCTATTGGGGCATTCTCCAGCGCCTTCACTGGTGCATGGCGACCTATGGTCTGGCAATACCGGATTTAGTGCAGAGGGTGAGCCTGTGATTTTTGATCCGGCTGTGTATTGGGGCGATCGCGAGGTAGATATTGCCATGACAGAACTGTTTGGCGGATTCCCCAGCAGCTTTTATGAGGGCTATCAGTCGGTTTGGCCTTTGGAAGCAGGCTATGAACAGCGTAAGGTTTTGTACAACCTCTACCACATCCTCAATCATTTCAATCTGTTTGGCGGTGGCTATGGTGCCCAGGCAAAACAGATGATGGCACAGATTCTGCGCTAGCTGGCTGGATAGACTGCGCGACATATTTCTCATACTGCCGCAGGGTAAATCGCTGAAGCGCAATAATTGCGGGGTTAATTTCTAAATAACGGCGAGTTGGGTTTTCAGTGTAGGTGAGCTGCTCACTTTCCATCATTTCTATGTCTTGTGCTAAAAACCGATTTAGCACAAAGCGTTGCAGCACTGGAACCAACACAGGCCGCACTAGCTTGAGCAGCCATGATGGCAACAGCACCCGAAAGAAGAACAGTGCAAACGATCGGCTTTCTTGAGGGCCAACGGGCGATCGCATTAAATACAGCGACGAAATCCCCTCCAACGACGTGAAGTAGTTGGGGTAGCGATACTCAATAGCAATAGGTAGCGTGGTGACAGAGTGGGCATCTTTGCTCAACCCTAAAAACTTTGCCATCTGGCCTTTATAGGAAACGTTGTAGGCTGCCAGTACCGCATCTTCAGTTTCTTTGAGGTGGATTAACACAGGGTCAAACCACCCCTGAAGCTCCTCATGCAGAAACCCATGAAACACGTCCATTGCGTTTTCATTGCAAATGGAAAAATGCGCTTTAAAGTGCCCTGTGATGGGAATCATGAGCAAGTTGTCATTCCCAAATTCAGGAATGTCGATGAGCGGCGTGGTTTCAGCCAGAGCCGCATCCCCTGGAAATATCCACATCACCCCATATTTTTCTTGCACGGGGTAGCTGCGCGCCTGGGCAGGGGGTAGCTTTTGACCCGATGGAACATAGGGAATATTGACACATGCACCGCTGCCATCAAACTCCCAACCGTGATAGGCACAGGCCAAAGTGCAGCCCTGCACCCGCCCTTTATGAAGTGCAATGCCCCGATGGGGGCAGGCATCTTCTAGGGCAAAAAGTTGACCGTCTACGGCGCGATAGAGGGCGATCGCCTGTTTCCAAATCGTGACGGCTGTGACTGCTCCAGGCTTCAGATCCTCTGACCAACCCACCGCATACCAGTAATTAGGGTTAATTCCCACCTCGCGCACTGCATTGCGAACGGTCTGGGTGGTTAAAGTGGTTGCCAGTTCCATCACGGCTCCTAGGCGTAGAGAGTTGATTTGCTGCCATTCTCTACTAAACCTAGGCTGCTCTGCAAATGGGGCACACATTTATTTGATTGGCATTATTGGATTGTCATCACTTGATCTTTTGTGTGTCGGCATGAGATGATGTGAAGCTGCTGAAACAAAATATCTGGCGGCATGGCCAAGTGGTAAGGCAGGGGCCTGCAAAGCCCTTACCCCCAGTTCGAATCTGGGTGCCGCCTTTTAATCTCAATCTGTTACTCGCACAAGACATCTCAGATAGATGCATGATTCGAGTTGTTATTGTTGACG
>JBGSVR010000347.1:0-2623 GCA_041752855.1 Thermosynechococcaceae cyanobacterium | reverse complement strand
CTGACGATACAGGTGGGTAGGGTCATTCATGGGTTTTTGCTCTTGTTTGGTCACTTAAGCGTCTCATGAATCCCTATCCTTTGTCGTCCTCAAACCTCGCTCTCGTAAGCTTTGTAGATACTTGTGTCAGGCAGTCAGGGCCACACCCCCTCAAAGTCGAACCCAAGCTCGGCTATTTCTCTATGAGGTCAGACATCCTGCGATCGCCCTCTCTTACCACAATGGTGACGACAGCTCATCCGCTTAGTTCAAATTCAGGCTTAGCATTCCCTTCGCTCCGGTTCCTTAGTACGATAGAGACATAAGAACCTAATTTTGAGCGACATCATCCATCCTTAAGGAGTTTTGAAGTGGTAGAACCATTGTTGTCTGGAATTGTTTTGGGTCTAATCCCCATTACGCTAGCAGGGCTGTTTGTAGCCGCATATTTACAGTACAAGCGCGGAAATGAGCTAGAACTCTAAGATTTGCTAGGGGCGCATATTCATTGCGCCCCTATAGATCAGTGACATCTTGTTTTAGTCAACCAATAGTTCATCAATGGCCTGATCTATCAACGTCACACCCTCTTTAACAGAATTAATTAAACAGAGCTGATTTCGCAGATCCGCTGCGCCTGCAAAGCCCTTTGCGTACCAAGTCATGTGCTTGCGCGCCTGCTGAATGCCTTTATTCCCTTTGTATTCAAACAGTGCCCGCAGATGTTCCTTGGCACACTCCAATCGTTCAACGACCGTCGGTTCAGGTCTATAGGTTCCCGTCTTGAGATAGTAGTCAATCTCCCCCACTAAAAACGGGTACCCCAACGTACCGCGAGAACACATCACCCCATCGGCTCCTGTCTGAATCAGACACGCTACGGCAGACTCGACCGAAACAATATCGCCATTAGCAATCACCGGAATTGTCAGCTTTTCTTTTACTCTGGCAATCCACTCCCACCGCGCTGCCCCTGTATAGCCCTGGGCACGAGTACGGGCGTGTACCGTAATCATTTGGGCACCCGCATCCTGCATCCGTTGGGCAAAGTCGAGAATGTTAATATCATCGTCATCCCAACCAATACGGGTTTTGATGGTCACGGGCACAGCGACAGCTTCAACCACCGCCCGCACAATCGCCTCTGCGGTCTTTGGGTCACGCAAAAGTGAAGAGCCACCCCCTTTTTTTGTGATTTTGTTGACCGGACAGCCCATATTGATATCAACCGTGTCAGCTCCTTCGTCCACGGCACACTGAGCAGCCTCCGCTAAAAAGTGAGGGCGACAGTCAAAAAGCTGAATGCTGATCGGCTGCTCGTTGGGGTCAATTTCCATAAGCTTCGGCAGCTCACGAACGTGGCACACTTGAGAAGCGTGAACCATCTCGGTGTACAACATCGACTCTGGCGCAAACCGTCGCACCAAACGTCGAAACACCAAATCCGTCACGCCAGATAAGGGCGACTGTAAAACGCGGCTATTCACCACGACATCTCCAATATGGAGCGGTGTGTTGAGCTGCGTCAGTTGAGGCAGGGTTAAAGCGTCTGCCATCTTGTTAAAAAATCCTAAATTTGAGTATCTTTAGAATAGTGGGTAAGCTAAACCCTAGAGCATTATTTTTGTTGCTATCGGTTAGAGGTTTTAGCAACGATGCGATCGCAGTACCAATGAAATGCAGGCGCAATCAAGCTGTGCAGTCTGGCAAGTAAGGTCATTTCTAAACCAGGCGTAATCATAAATTTCTTTTGCCCAATCCCACAGATAATCGCATCTGCTACAGCTTCTGCCGTCCAAGTTTTAGCCGTTGCTGTAATTCTCTGCGTCGCCAAAGGCTTTGTGAGGTTTTCTGCTTCAAGTTGTGGGGTATCGGTATCCGGCGGATAAGCGATCGCCACACAAATACCCATAGGTTTCAGCTCACCCCGTAAAGATTCCGCCAGCCCCCGCAAAGCAAACTTAGAAGGGCTGTAAGGCGTATAGCCATAAAGCCCCACCAAACCCGCCCCAGAAGAGATCAACACAATACTGCCCTTGCGTGTAGACTGCTCCATCGCAGGCAATACCGCCCGAATGCTGTAGAGCGACCCAAAATAGTTGGTCGCCATGGTCTGCTCAAACACCGACAGCGGCACCTCTCTAAAATGCCCCGGATGCGCAATACCCGCAGACGTGATCAGTAAATCTGGGGAGCCAATTTGGGCGATCGCCATTTCAATCGCAGCCGTCACCTCAAGCGAACAGGCAACATCCGCCACCAATGCCAGAACCTTTTGCCGTGATAGCGTTTGCACAGCCTCAATTTCAGCCTTAGCCATTTCTAATCGTGAAGCAGTACGGGCAATGATGGTGATATGGGCACCCGCCTGCGACAGTTTGAGGGCAATCGCCTTACCAATGCCGCTAGAGCCGCCTGTGATGATGACGTGCTGGAATTCAAACAACATGGAAATGACCAACTAAACCAACAAAAAAAGACCTCATACTGTTAGACAGTATGAGGTCTTTCTTAAATTAAAACCTGGCATCGAGCTATCTTTGCAGGAAGCTACCCTCCAACTATTTTCGCCGCTGTAGCGTTTCACAACCGAGTTCGAGATGGGTCGGAGTGGGGCCACTACGCCATGGACACCAGGAAACTT
>JBGSVR010000346.1:0-21219 GCA_041752855.1 Thermosynechococcaceae cyanobacterium | reverse complement strand
GATGCGGAAGGGATTTTAGAAAATGCGATCGCCGCTGCCCAAGGACCACTTTGGGTTATTCACGGTCATGGGACGGGTAAGCTCCGACAAGGGGTTCAGACTTTTTTAACGAGTCATCCGAGGGTGGAGCGGTTTGAGTTTGCAGAGCAGAATGACGGCGGAACTGGGGTAACGATTGCGTATTGCCGAGGTTAATTGTTCTTAGAAAACAGAAGCGGACTAAGTCGCAGGGCAATGGCTTGAGTGGTCGTCGTGGGCAAAGATGCATCTGCAATGGGCAGATGCTTTAAATCGAGTTGCTTCAAAAACGCATAGGCTTTACGCGAAGGCGTGGGCAATTGAGCAGGCATCATTCGAGCTGAGGCACAAAGCTGCTCGGTGGCTTTGAGGGTGGCTCTCACCTGCTGCCGGAATTCTTCTACGCGCTCAGCGGCAATGCCCACTTTGAGCTGCTCTCGAATTTGATTAGAGGCCGCGACGAGTCCTTTAATACGCACGATTCATTACTGAGGTCAGGATGTAGCTATTTTAACCCTAGGTTTGGCTGCAATTAGGGCAAAACACTTGGATTTGACTGGGGTGGTAATTGAGGTTGGAAATGCTTCGGCCAGATGCGATCGCAGAAAAACAGCGTCCCTGATGCCACACAAAGGGGCACGGTGAACAGATTGAGAAGCGGAATGCTGACCAGAAAGAGTGAAACCAGGCCAAAGCTCGCCGTTGCGGGGAGGGTTCCATAAATAATGCCTAGCTTTTGACGGAACTTAAGGCGGCGGCGTTCGAGCGGCGCATCTAAAAAGTCGATGCAGACCAGCGTTGCGCCAAGGGTAATGCCCCCAATGGTTGCAAACGTAGAGCCTA
Organism: Thermosynechococcaceae cyanobacterium; assembly: GCA_041752855.1. Lineage (GTDB taxonomy): Bacteria > Cyanobacteriota > Cyanobacteriia > Thermosynechococcales > Thermosynechococcaceae > JAAURS01. The sequence continues at coordinate 20,358 of JBGSVR010000346.1, read as the reverse complement.
AACCTGGCAGCACATTGAGGATAAGGCAGGTGCCGCCGATCGTCACAATCAGCACCAGCTTTTTGAGTTCATGAAGCAGCGCTCGACCGACCTCCTGGAGTGGGCTAATTTCAATAATTTGAAGCTGATGGGTTTGGATTTGCTCAATTTTCTCAGAAAGCTTGCCATACCAGGGTGCCCCCAATAGCGTCCCAAACTGGGCGAGCAATATCCCAATCACTAAAAATAGCCCAAGGCTGAGCAGCACGCGAAACACCCAGCCGATTCCAGTGCCCACATCATCTAAAAAACCGAGCCAGGAAGGCAATGTTGTAACCCACTGAGCCAAGAACCCATCAAAGTTACTAAGTTCGGTATTAATCCAGCGCCAGCTTGGGTTAAAAATGCCCAGGTATAGCCCAACCCCCAGCAACACATTCAGCAGTAGCGGAAAAATGAGATAGCTCAGTAAGGCAGGCTTCCGTACAAAAAGTGCTAACGCGCGAAAGGCATAGGTGCCACCCGTAATCAGTCCGGTCATAGGTAAAGTTTGCTTCTTGCAGTCGATGAGATTAAGGGGTAAGCGGTCGAAATAGTCCAAAGACGGCGGTATACCCGTGCAGAAATGTTGCGTCTCCAATCTGCCCAATTTCACCCTGACAGAAAAACCCTCCGATGGGTGTTGTGCCCACGTACTGACGAAAGAGCTGTGTGTCAAAATCTGGCTGCCCATAAAAGCGTTCGCCCCGCCCCAGGCAGTTAAACAGCAGTGCCCCAGCAGGAGGTGTGAGATAGCCAGAATGTTTCTCTTGATAGTCAATCAGCAGCATTTCTAACTCTTCAGCCGAGGCTTCGGCATCGCGCAGATGGAACTGAATGCGCTGCCCTGGTCGGATGCGATCGCCAATGGCGATCGCCCCAATGCGAGGGTCTACCCCTAGCAGATTCCGAATTAGAAAGTCGCCCGTTTCGAGGGTGGCCTTAAACCCATCCCGCACAATGCCGATGGATAATGCATTTTGTGCCTTAGCGCGGTCTTTTTCATCTAAGGTATCGAGGGCGCGATGTAGCGCCTCAAGGGCTGTCTCCACCTTCGTATCCACCGCTGCGGTTTCCCAGCGTTCCCCTTCAGGGTGTGCCTCAACCTGAAGCAGCACATGCCGATCAGACTCCGCCACCCGCAGCAGCGAACCCACGGGGCGACAGCCTTGGGCAACGATGGTTTCTACTTCAATATTGCCGCTGAGCGCCACCCCAACGGTGCCCTCTCGCATCAGCCGACCGTGACAAAAAAGACCGCTGCCGCCTAAAGCCGAAATGCCAGCCGTCAGTCCGCCAATTTTGACCCCTTGCGGATAGGCGTAATCTAGACCCTGAAGCAGGTCATTAATGCGGGCGCTCATAGAATCACCCAACAAAATAAAGTGAGGGTTCTCAGCCGGATCGACCCCAACAAGATCGACCCAAGCATCTGGGGAGCTATCTAGATCGGGCAGGGTTTCTGGACGAAGGTGAAAGGGATAAACCTTCACATCAGGCAGGGCTGCCAGCGTCAAAGAAATGGCAGGCTCATCTTCTATTTCTTGGGGACGTCCTGAAGCAGATTGACCAATGATGCCGCCGCCCCCACAGCCCAAAATTGGTGTAGCGCCCAGCCGCATCTTTAGCAGCGGCATCAGGCGCGAATATTCACTGGCAAAGGCATCGGAGATAAACACAAAGGCGAGGTCAGCCGATTGCCCCAAGGCAACCTGGGCTTTATCTACCACTTCATTTACTGCTGCCTCAAGCGAGGGACGAGTTGAGATAGCACTAGTCCACTTCATAAGTGCCTCCTTTTGCTGCTGCCAACACCAAATTTTTGAAAAACCTAGGTTATGAAGTCTATTGTGACACTCTAGAAGCCAAAGCGCAGCCTATCTTTAACCGGAGCGTTTTACTTGCAGATGCCCAGGAGATGCGCTCCAAAACGCACTAAAGTTGAAAGGGTATCCATGTCGCTTTGTCCCAGGAGAATTCATTCAATGCCCACCCCTGAAAATTTTTTAACCTATACCCAGTGGGGTGGTATCGCAACCTTGGCACTAGCAGGGTTGACGGCACTGGCCTTTGTCTTTAAGTGGGCGTTTCGGTTTCGACTGGTGGGCGCAACGGGCTTTATGGGTGTGTTGACGGGGGGGCTTCTCTCTCTCTCTTTTGTGCCCTTCTCGCAAACGGTGATCCCCAATTCAACGAAGTATTCTTTGGTCTACGATATGGGTGGTGCCAATGTTGTCATTGCGGTTGCCCCAACCATCACTCAGCCCCAGCTTGAGGCTACGTTAGAACAAGCTGCCATCAATTTATTTTCTCCAGGACGCCTCGGACGCGGCAATACGCAGCAGCTTTCCCTTAGAGCGCGGACGGTCATTCATCCTGAAGAGGGCGTTTCTGTGCCGCTATACCTCGGCGAAGCACGGCGATCGCTTGCCACGCGAGAAGATACAAACCTTAAGGTGTCTGTGTTTGAGCAAAATATGGCGCTACTGCCTCAACTCACTTAAGTATCTTGAATGCTGGGGGTGATGGCTAGGGTCTTAGCGCCGCTGTGCATCTGCTCAATTTCTAAAGGCAGCCAAACGTGAGGAGTTTGGCAATGATGGGCAACCAGCAGCCCCCATAGACCCTTTGCCGTTAAAATTGGCACCACCAAATTGGCCTGCACCTGAATACTTTTAAGAAAATCACGATGACATTCGTGGATGGGTTCGATTGCGGTATCGGCGATCGCCCGATATCGCCCTGCCTCATAAAGTGCGGCATACTCACCATTGAAACAGTCATCTGCACCCGTCGATCCAAGAATGGTGAGTGATGGATTGCTGAGCGCCTCCGAGACAACCTGGCCTTTCCACTGCCGAAAAAAATAGTACAGCACCACGCGATCGGCCTTGAGCTGTTGCTGAAGCCCAAGGGTTATTTCTCGCACCACGGCATCTCGCTGAAGATTGCCTGAGACGCGATCTAATATTCTTTGCAGCCATTGGCTTTCAGGCTGGGCGGAAGGGCGTTCTGGTTCTAGATTAGATAGATCTTCCACAAATTTCTGGAACCGTTGTGTTATTTAAGACTGCGCTCAAGGGACAAAACCCGACGTGAACTATCTTAATGGATTGGCAGACTGTTAGCCTGATGTCCTTCTATTTTAGATACTGACCTATCACTGGAGCAACGGCTTAAGATACTCTGCAAAATGTCCTGGCATAAGGTTAATACCCAGCATTGATTTTAGTAGGTAAAGAGACAGCACGATAAAGCCGCTAATGGCTAGATTCGCTCCTAACAGAAGCAAAACTGCCGCTAAAGTGTTTCCTAATTTAGTCCAACCCTTGACGGCATAGGGACGGTTCTGATCTCGCCGATCTTTGCCCACCATCAGCACCACATAAAACCGAGTGACAACTAAATCAACCCCAAACCGGATGTCAATGAGCTTAGGTCGCTGCGGAGAGGATGGCGATCGCTCCGACCACCTCAATTCACCTTTTGCCGATGCATCGTTTTGATTAAAGTCGTTATTTCTGTCGGCCTGATCCATAGAATTTAGACCTGGTGGGTTGCTGACATAAGGCTATACATGCAAACTCCCGTCCCTAGGGCGCTCCAGCTTAAACCCACAGTGAACGCAAAGATTGCAGCAGGGCGTAAACGCAAAGGCTTTAAAGCCCTACGAGCAAAGGCCAACATTAAAATCACGAGTCCGCCTCGCACCCATAGGTCTAGTAACGAAGCAGCCCAGACTTGAGCAATCACGTTGTGGATCTGCATCGGCTGGGGCAAGGCATGGGTCATGGTTGCGATCCACATTAGTGCCAGTAGCCAAACCATCGCAGGGGCGATCGCCGCAGACCCAGCCCAAGCCAAAAGAAGGGTGACACCTAGCGTCCCTAGCCAAATCAGTGGCGAAACAACATAGGCTGTTAGACCCATGCCAAGGCTACAGGCCGTCAGCCACAGCAATACAAAATAAATGCCTGACCCAATCCAAGATAAAGAGTCTGACTTTTTTTGAGGAAAGGCCATTACAGATTTTTCTAAAACAGCACTAAACAGCAAACTGCTTTATCCAGCATTCACAGAAGGCGAAGGATTTAGATCACGGTAAGTGGATCAAATTGATTTGAAGTCTTGGTTCAATGCCTCTATATAGCGAGGGATATCTCTTCGTTTGTGAGCCTGATACCCTATGTAAAAGCTGTATCACAAGGCCGTATCAATTATGAATGTTTTACTGAGACGCTTATTAGCGTTAAGCCTGTGCTGCATTGCACTGCTCATAGGCGGGAGCGCCAGTGCGATAGCTGCGTCCTTCACCCTACCCCCGCTTCCCTATGACTACAAAGCGCTAGAGCCATACATTGATGTCCAAACGATGCAGCTTCATCATGACAAGCATCATGCGGCCTATGTGACGAATCTCAACAAAGCCCTTGAAAAACATCCAGAACTCAAGGATAAAAGCCTTGAAGAATTAGTAAAAACACCCGACCAAATTCCTGAAGACATTCGGGTGGTCATTCGTAATAACGGTGGGGGACACTATAACCACTCCATGTTCTGGAGCATCATGAGTCCCAAGGGGGGCGGGAAACCCAAAGGCAAACTTGCTGCTGCAATAGACAGTCGGTTTGGAAACTTTGAAAAATTTCAGCAGGCGTTTGAAGCAGCGGGTGCCAGTCGGTTTGGCAGCGGCTGGGTGTGGCTTGTTAAAACCGCCCAGGGCAAGCTTGAGATTATTACCACGCCCAATCAAGATACACCTCTCGCAGAAGGCGCGTTTCCCGTTATGGGCAACGATATGTGGGAGCACGCTTATTACCTGAAGTATCAAAACCGTCGCCCCGAGTACCTGAAAGCATGGTGGAACGTGGTGAATTGGCCAGAAATTGGTAAGCGATTTGAAGCGGGACGACCTTAGGATCGGCATCTGAAATTTTGCGAAGCTAAGAACAGACCGCCCACTAAAACTTCAGCGGTCTGTTCTTAGCGCCAAGTGTTACGATAAAAATGTTAAGTATTTTTTACGAATGGGGTGAAACGCTGTCGCCACCCCAGAGCGCCAACGCTAACAAATTCAGCTTAAGGTACTGGCCTTAAATTAATCGCTTGATAGGTTTGGAACAAGTTTTATGAGTCTTCCCATTCGGAACGTTGCCATTATTGCCCACGTTGACCACGGCAAAACCACCCTTGTAGATGCGCTTTTAAGGCAGTCCGGCACGTTCCGAGAAGGAGAAGAGGTTCCCGATTGTGTCATGGACTCCAACGCCATTGAGCGTGAGCGCGGCATCACCATTTTGTCTAAAAATACGGCGGTGCGCTACAAAGAAACTCTTATCAATATTGTTGATACGCCTGGTCACGCTGACTTTGGTGGCGAGGTTGAGCGCGTTTTGGGCATGGTAGATGGCTGCCTGCTGATTGTGGATGCCAACGAAGGGCCAATGCCCCAAACCCGTTTTGTGTTGAAAAAAGCCCTAGAGAAGGGCTTGCGACCCATTGTATTTGTCAACAAAATTGACCGTCCTCGTGCAGACCCCCACATTGCAGTAGACAAGGTGTTGGATTTGTTCCTCGAACTGGGTGCAGACGATGACCAGTGCGATTTCCCTTATCTCTTTGGGTCGGGGTTAGGCGGGTTTGCTAAAGACAAGCTCGAAGACGAGAACGTGGACATGGTGCCGCTGTTTGAGTCTTTGCTCAACCACGTTCCACCTCCTGCGGGCGACCTTAACCGTCCTCTTCAGATTCAGGTTACAACCCTGGATTATTCAGAATATCTCGGTCGCATCATTATTGGCAAAATCCATAATGGCACCATTAGAGCAGGTCAACAGGCTGCCCTGATGAAGGAAGATGGCAGTATTGTGAAGGGCAAAATCTCTAAACTCATGGGCTTTGATGGCCTAAAACGGGTTGATCTAGAGTCCTGCACTGCCGGAAACTTAGTCGCAGTGGCTGGGTTTGCTGATGCCAATATTGGCGAAACAATTACAGACCCCAATGACCCTAAAGCATTACCGATGATCAAGGTGGATGAACCCACTTTGCAGATGACGTTCTGCGTCAATGATTCTCCCTTTGCAGGACAGGAGGGCAAGTTTGTGACCTCTCGCCAACTGCGCGATCGCCTCATGCGCGAGCTAGAAACCAATGTGGCACTGCGGGTTGAAGAAACCGACTCGCCGGATCGCTTTGCCGTATCCGGTCGGGGTGAGCTGCACTTGGGCATCTTGATTGAAAACATGCGTCGAGAAGGCTATGAGTTTCAGGTGTCTCAGCCTCAGGTGATTTACCGCGAAGTGAACGGTCAACCCTGCGAACCGTTTGAATATTTGGTGCTGGATGTACCTGAAGATGGCGTGGGCGGCTGTATTGAGCGCCTAGGCCAACGCAAGGGCGAAATGCAGGATATGCAGGTGGGGATTCATGGGCGATCGCAGCTTGAATTTGTCATCCCCGCTCGTGGGCTGATCGGCTTTAGAGGTGAATTTATGCGTCTGACTCGGGGTGCAGGCATCATGAACCATAGCTTCTTGGAGTATCGTCCGTTGGCAGGGGACATCAATGCCCGTCGCAATGGCGTACTGATTTCCTTTGAAGAGGGCACTGTTACCTTTTACTCTCTCAAAAATGCTGAAGATCGTGGATTGTTCTTTATTGAACCTGGCACCAAGGTGTATCGCGGCATGATTGTTGGAGAAAACAATCGCACTCAAGATCTAGAGCTGAACCTGTGTAAAGCCAAACAGCTCACCAACCACCGCAGCGCCACGGGTGATGAACTCGTGCAGCTTCAGTCCCCCATGGAAATGAACCTTGAGCGGGCGCTGGAATACATCAGTTCAGATGAGCTAGTGGAAGTCACCCCACAATCTATTCGTCTGCGTAAGATGGCAAATAAAAAGCTGGCAAAACGCTAGGTCAAGTTTTGTCGAAGGCTAGAAAGGCAACCTATGCAAGAATATAGGTAAGTCTTTCTAGCCGCTTTTTTTACGTTTAGGTCAATTGTCAGACATAGGATTTGGGATCTATTTCTTGACATGGATACTACCCTCAAATCGATCCTGACTTGTCTAAAACAAGATCTTATTCAGCTCTATGGGGCGCGCCTTCACCACCTGATGCTGTTCGGCTCCCAAGCTCGTGGTGATGCTGAACCAGGGTCAGATATTGATGTGCTGGTGGTGCTGAAGCCGCCCGTGAATCCTGGAGAAGAAATAAAGCGAACGGGTAAGGCGATCGCCGACCTTTCTCTTCATAATGATGTAGTGATTAGCTGCATCTTTATGGACGAAACGCACTACCAAACCCGAAACGGATCCCTACTTCGCAACATTCGCAAAGAAGGGATCTTGCTATGACAAACGAGCAGCGAGATCTCCTGCTCAAAGCAGAGCAGAGTTTGGGAGCCGCAAAGCTTTTGCTCGACCACAATTACCCAGATCAGGCTACTTCTCGCGCTTACTACGCCATGTTTTACATAGCAGAAGCCTTTTTAGAAGGCCAAGGACTCTCATTTTCTAAGCACTCAGCCGTCATTGCTGCCTTTGGGCGAGAGTTTGCCAAACCACAACGAATTCCGACTGAATTTCACCGATTTTTAATTGAAGCACAAGCACTGCGAACAACCAGCGACTATGGACAGCTAAACGCTGTCACTACTGACCAAGCGGCAGAGCAGATAGACCGCGCCAAACAGTTTTTAGCACTTGCAATTCAGGAAGTCGGGACAATCTAGCAGCGTCAAACGACCATTTTTTAAACTTTATAACAAACAAAACCTCTTGATCTAAGTGACCAGAGGCTTTGTTTTTTTATAAAGAGGTTAATCTGCTCAGAGACAAACTAAACTTAGCAAATCTCTGGCAGAGTGGCTAAAACCCTTGGCTGTTGCGCATCATGCCCATAGACTGTTTTCCGCCGCGACCGCCGCCGTGACCACGACCGCGATGCTCTTGCTTAAGCTGAGCGGCTTTGACTCGCTGCTCTGGGGTTAAAACCTGCCGAATTTTCAGCATCGTGTCAAAACGGCGCTCACCCATTTGCTGACGCAGTGCCTGCATCTCGCGGTGCTGCTGGCGGAGCTGATCGTCGGTGGCATTACCCGTCATAAGTGACTTTTGCTTTTCGGCAGCAGCCTTCACCTGTTGGCGCAGACCCTCTGAAGAAGATCTTTCCTGATCGCGAATCTGCTTAATTTGGGCTTTTTGGTCTGCACTGAGGTTAAGCTGCTCTTGCCACTTGTCACCCCAGCCGCCTCGTTTACCGCGATCGCCTGAAGCAGGTGCATTTTGTTCTGTGGGCGAAGACTGTGCCAAAGCCGCAGTGTGCATAACCGATTGCGTCATCACAAAGCCGCCTACGGGGATTAATACAGAAGCAGCACCAGCCATCAATAAAGAGCGTAGTTTCATTTTCAAAATTCTCCTTGAAGTACTTTGTATCAAAGGCAATTGCCGCTCTAAAATCACGGAGCCTTTGTTCACCTTTTAATCCTAAGAATTCTGAACCGAAAGCAACAGGATCGGAGTTCCCAACCTTTCTAGGTCTGAAGGTCTAACTGACTTTAGAACTTTAGTACCAGCCTCTACATCAGCAATGCAAACCCTTAGATCCTATTGGGGTTCCAGTACACTGCCCTATAGTAAAGGTCTTAGAGACATAACCTTTATTCAATCCTTGCTGGAATGCGACAGCGCTTGCCTTGGCTCCAACATCCCTTCCCGCTCTTGCTGTATCTAGAGTGGGTTCTGTTGGGCATTGCGATGTTAGCGGCACTTCCACCCCCCTTTAGATCTCGACGACAGGGTATGCTTCGGCTGGCTGCGGAAGGAGGGGGGGTAGAACCCCTTATTCTGGGCATATTTTTATGCATTATTGCCATTGGAATTTTAGGGCTATGGCTACCGCATCAAAAATCTCAGCTCCAGAAAATTCTCTTTACGGCTTTGGGGTTTGGCCTTTGCTGGCTCACAATATTGTCGGGTGGGCTGGGCGGCAATAGCTTTCCGGCACTGCTGTTAATTGTCGTGGTGAGAGCCTGTCTACTCTTTGATTGGAACGGTCGCTTGGTGACAGCATTGCTGGCCTTTAGCTCTTTTTTGCTAAGGCTACTGCTGGGTATCCGTCGTTTTTTAGACCCTGACCTTGCCCGTCCCGAACGGATGCCGCGATATCTATCACCCGATCAAGTTCAGTCTGCGGTGATTAACCTAACGCTTAATTCGGCGCTGCTCTTTGGGCTGGTGCTGGTGTTTGTGCTGCTGATGGTGGGCGCAATTTTGACCGAACGCCAGAGCCGCGATCGCCTTACCCTTGCCAATGACCGTCTCCGTCGCTATGCGCTGCTGATTGAAAACCAGGCCACCCTCCAAGAGCGCAACCGCATCGCCCGTGAAATCCACGATTCTGTGGGTCATGCGCTCACAGCACAAAGTATTCAGCTTGAGAACGTGGCAGTATGGCTGCCTGAAGATCTCAATCGGGCGCAGCAACATCTGCAAAAAGCTCGGGGGCTAGGGAAAGAAGCACTCCAGAACGTGAGGCAGTCTGTGGCAACCATGCGACAGCCACCCCTCCAAGGTCAATCTTTTAACGATGCAATCAAAAAACTGGTGCAGGAATTTGAGCGCAATACCGGAATTCACGCAACGATGCAGATTCAGGCAATGCAGGGGCTGCCAGCCGATATTGCGATCGCCCTCTACCGTATTGTCCAAGAAGCCATGACCAATATTGCTAAACACAGTAAGGCCACTCAGGTTAGTCTTACTCTGACCGAAAACGCCAGAGAATTAGAATTAATCATTGAAGATAACGGTCAAGGGTTTGACCCCACCCAAAACACCACAGGTTTTGGACTCCAGAGTATGCGAGAGCGCACCGAGGCATTGGGCGGCCTATTTTACCTGTCTAGTCATCCTGAGCAGGGGTGCCGCCTGCATCTCAATATTCCTCAGGGAGGACGCGTTGCATGATTAAGCTGCTGTTGGTAGACGACCAGGGCATTATCCGTGAAGGACTTCGCAGTCTGCTTGAGACTAAAGTAGACCTAACAATTATTGGCGAAGCCGAAAATGGCAAAGCTGCCGTTGAGTTAGCCCTTTCTCTGAAGCCCGATGTAGTGCTAATGGACGTGCGAATGCCCATTATGGATGGGGTAGCAGCCACCCGCGCGTTAACGGAGCAGGCTCCTGACATTAAGGTTTTAGTCTTAACTACCTTTGATGATGATGAATACGTGACCCAAGCACTGCGTTGCGGAGCCAAGGGCTATCTACTCAAAGACACGCCCTCTACAGAATTGGCTGATGCGATCCGAGCCATTCACCGAGGCTATACCCAGTTTGGTCCTGGGCTAATGGAAAAGGCTTTTTCAAGCGCTCCTATTGTAGAAGAACCCCCAGAAGCCTTTACGCAGCTTACCCCACGGGAGCAGGAGGTATTGCAGCTCATCGCCACCGGATGCAGCAACCGCGAAATTGCGGAAAAACTCTACATTTCTGAGCGGACGGTCAAAAATCACGTTAATAGTTTGCTGAGAAGACTGAATTTGCGCGATCGCACCCAGGTTGCAATCCTCGCCGCCAAATGGTCTTTGTGAAGGACTTCTGATGATTAGCGTCCATTAATTTGCTGTAGTTTTTTAAGTACGCGTTCATAAGCATCCTTATCACCTTGGGATTTGTAAAACGCTGCTGCCTGCTTGAGATCTGCAATTGCCCCCTGCTTATCGCCTATCTCATATCGAACATACCCACGACCGAGATAGGCATGTGCATATTTTGAATCAAACTGGATTGCCTGCTCTAAGTCTGCAATCGCGCCATTTTTGTCCCCCTGTTTATAACGAATCGCACCGCGCACGCTGTAGGCGACTGCAGAACGAGTATTGCTGCTGATAGCAAGATCTAAGTCAGTAAGCAGACCTTGTGTATCGCCTAATTCATTTCGCACGAGTCCACGACTGACGTAAGCACTGGCATAGCGTGGGTTTAAAAGAATTGCTTGGCTATAGTCTGCGATCGCCCCCTTCAAGTTTCCTGCCTTATATTTGGCATTTGCTTCCAGGAAAAAATCATCCGCTTTGGGGGCAGAGGGCACTGGCACTAAAGGACTGGGTATTTTCAACGCCAGATATTTGTTGGACTGTGGCACAAGGCTCGAAAACGTATTAATGGGAATTGCGTAATTAAATTCTGTTTTAAGCACCGCGATATCGTTTCGGAACTTAGAATTTTGGAGCCGCTCTGCGCGTTCTGCCCGTCCATGAACCCCAATGAGTTCGCCTTCCTCATTGAGCACAGGCCCCCCGCTCATTCCTGGCAGCGTCGGGTTACTGTAGGCCAAAGCATAGCCATCTTTATTAGGACGACTGCCATTGGCAGCAATTTCACCGGAAGTGAAATAATACTCTGGCTCAGACCTTACCGCTGTGGTGCCTGGGAACCCTGCAACAAAGCTGGCACTCCCCGATGGGCTTTGGGCAGAATCTCCCATCTTGGCAACGCCATAAGACCCAGCGCTCTTAAACTGCACCAGTGCGAGATCCACCCCAGGCAATGGCTGAATCAAACCCTGAGCCATCGGATACAGTTTTTTATCAGGGGTCATCACCTTATAGGCTGGCGACTGCTGCACCACATGCTTCGCCGTCAGCACGGTATAAGTCTCGCCGTCGCGCTTAATGATGATGCCTGACCCACTATCTTGAGGGTTTTGAGCATTCTGAATCATGACTGTAACGCTTTGAGCTACCTTGCTCACTTCAACCTTAGTGAGCGCCTGGACAGATTGCCCCTGTACCAGCGCAACACTTACACCTAAAAGAGCGGTCAGCCTAGCAGAATAATTCATGAATCCTCAGAAATCATCAAAATCTGTTGATAAAGTTTGACATAGAAAAGTGCCAAGAACACCTACATTCTGTAAAAAGACAAGGCAGTGCTTCAGGGGTATGAGAGCATGGAGACAGTGAACCGCATTTAATAGAATCTGCAATGGAACCCAATCGCACATCAACCGCCATCATTACAGGTGCCTCCTCAGGAGTAGGTTTATATACTGCCAAGGCACTGGTGGACAAGGGATGGCATGTCGTCATGGCCTGCCGCGATTTACGCAAAGCTGGCGAAGCCGCTCAATCTGTAGGGCTACCCCAGGGTAGCTTTACCCTCATGCAGATTGATTTGGGTGACTTAAACAGCGTGCGGCGCTTTGTCAGAGAATTTAGCGCCAGTGGTAGACCCCTCAATTCACTGCTGTGCAACGCCGCCATTTATCTGCCACTCATCAAAGAGCCTATCCGCAGCCCTGAAGGCTATGAACTGACCATGACCACCAACCACCTGGGTCATTTTCTGCTGTGCAACCTCATGCTAGATGAGTTTAAAAAATCTACTGCGAATGATAAGCGGATTGTCATTTTGGGCACCGTTACCCACAACCCAGACGAGCCAGGGGGCAAGGTCTACCCCCGTCCAGACTTGGGCAACTTTGAAGGGTTTGAGGCCGGCTTTAAGGATCCGATTACGATGGCAGATGGCAAAAAATTTGAACCTGTCAAAGCCTATAAAGACAGCAAGGTTTGCAACGTGTTAACCATGCGAGAGCTACACCGCCGCTACCATGACGCGACAGGCATTACCTTTACGTCACTTTATCCAGGCTGTGTGGCAGATACGCCGCTATTCCGCAATCACTATCCGCTGTTTCAAAAGCTGTTTCCGCTGTTTCAGAAATATGTCACCAAGGGCTATGTCTCTCAGGAGCTTTCCGGTGAGCGGGTGGCAGCAGTAATGGCAGATCCTGAATACAGGCAATCTGGGGCTTACTTTAGCTGGGGCAATCGTCAAAAAGAAGGGCGTAAATCCTTTGTGCAAAAGGTGTCTTCTCAGGCACGGGATGATGAAAAAGGCGATCGCATGTGGGATCTCAGCGCGAAGCTTGTGGGATTAGGATAATGGATTAAATAACCCCAGCGATTGAAATCGCGGCTATCGAGAACAAAACCTGCCTACGCAGGTTGAAATGCTCTCTTAGTCCGCGTGGGTGGACTTCGTTTTTGTAGGCGCGGTTTCAACCGCTAGCAAAATCTGGATGTCATTCAATCCACGACCAACATTTCCCTATCTTGTTAAACTCTGACGAATAAGGCGGCATGTAAAATACCTTGCATCCTGCTTTCTCAATGGGTTCTTCAATCCGTCCCTCTTTGTGGAACGTGGCGTTGTCGATAACCAAGCGCTAAGTTCAGTATCAATTTATACAAATCTCAGCTCCATCTCAGAAACGATCTCTAGAGTTAAGCCATAGAGCTAGAAGCGAGGTGCAGCATCGTTATGAGTACCTCGCCAACTCATCCGTCATCAAGACTCTGAGAGAATATCACCATGCTGAAATCTATCAATGCATCCATTGCGGTTTTATCTTTAACCGCAGGGCTTGTAGGCACAGTGGCCTTAACCATAAGCCCTGCCGCATCCGCCAAAACCCTTGTTACCTGTGGGTCTAAAGGGGCTGCTTATATCGTTGATATTGTGCCTGCGGGCTGTCGGGTGTTAAGCGCAGCGTCTCCCCCAATGCAGTCTGGCAATGCCGTTGAGGGCAGTCAGCTCGGCTTTTACTTTACGGCTTCTGCACCTCAGCAATTTGATGTCAAAAAGATAGGGATGATCTCCAGCATCCCCAGTGCTTCAATCCGCTAGAGCCGTTTAATCAACGTTTCAGGATGCCATTTTGCGATCTAATTCAGCAATCGGCATCCTTAAGCTTTAGGCATAGAAAAGCGGCTCAAACCGCGATATACTGTGCCGTTGATGACTGGCTAGGAACACAGCATGATTGCAGTAGCGATTTTGGCGGCAGGTCGTGGAACCCGCATGAAATCAACCCTTCCCAAGGTGGTACATCCCTTGGGAGGGCGAACTTTAGTTGAACGCGCCCTCGATAGCGTTGAAGCCCTCAACCCCTCTCGCCGTCTTGTGATTGTGGGCTATGGTGCAGAGACGGTTAAGGCTGCGTTGGCGCATCGCACAGATGTTGAATTTGTGGCGCAAACCGAACAGCTTGGCACAGGTCATGCCGCCCAGCAGATTATTCCGGCACTCCAAGACTTTGAAGGCGACTTGCTGATTTTGAATGGCGATGTGCCCCTGCTGCGCCCTGAAACCCTAGCGCAGCTTTTAGAAACCCATCGACAGCAGCAAAATGCCGCTACCATTTTGACTGCGTTGCTGCCTAACCCTAAGGGCTATGGGCGCGTATTTTGCGACGAGAACAATCATCTTCAGTCCATCATCGAAGATCGAGACTGCACCGAAGCGCAGCGTCAAAACCAACGCATTAATGCGGGTGTTTACTGCTTCCGATGGTCGGCACTCAAAGAAGTTTTGCCCAATCTCAGCGCCGAAAATGACCAGAAAGAATACTACCTCACCGATGCGGTGAACTTCTTAAGCCCGGTCATGGCAGTGGATGTGAAAGACTATCAAGAAATTTCAGGCATTAATGACCGTCAACAGCTTGCCCAAGCTTATCAAATGCTGCAAACCCGTATCAAAGACGACTGGATGATGCGGGGCGTAACGCTGGTTGACCCCGCCAGCATCACCATTGATGACGCTGTCACCCTTGGCTCTGATGTGGTAATTGAGCCACAAACCCACCTACGGGGCAATACTGTCGTGGGTTCAGGGTGTCGGATTGGTCCTGGCTCAATGCTAGAGAACGCAGTGGTGGGCGATCGCGTTTCCATCCTTTTCTCTGTCATTCAAGACAGCACCGTCGCCTCTGACAGCACCATAGGGCCCTATGCTCACCTGCGCGGACAGGCTGCGGTGGGCGAAAACTGCCGTATTGGGAACTTTGTCGAGCTAAAAAATACCCGACTGGGCGATCGCTCCAATGTCACGCATCTTTCTTACCTGGGGGACACCACCACGGGTACTCAGGTCAATATTGGTGCAGGTACCATTACGGCAAACTATGACGGCGTGAATAAGCATAAGACCGTAATTGGCGATCGCACCAAAACGGGTTCCAACAGCGTCTTAGTGGCACCCTTAACCCTAGGGGCTGATGTCACCATTGCGGCAGGTTCCACAGTCACCGAGAATGTAGCGGATGATGCCCTTGTGATTGCTCGTGCCCGTCAGGTGGTCAAACCAGGCTGGCGACTACAATCGTAGGTATGGATATCTACCGACTGCCTGTCCTCAACGACAACTATATTTTTCTCCTCCATGACCCACAGCGCCATATTGCGGCTGTGGTTGACCCTGCTGTAGCAGAGCCAGTGCTGCAAAAAATCGCCGAGCTAAAGGCAACGCTGGTTTCTATTTTTAATACCCATCATCATAGCGATCATGTGGGCGGCAACTTAGCGCTGTTGCGTCATTTTCCCGAGGCTATAGTCTATGCCAGTGAGGCAGATCGAGGCAGAATTCCTGGGCAGCAGGTTTTTCTGGGCGAGGGCGATGGCGTCAGTTTTGGAACTCTTTCCGCCGAAGTTCTGTTTGTTCCAGGTCACACAAGAGGCCATATTGCCTACTACTTCCCACCGCTTACGCCCCATGCGTCAGGCAACTTATTTTGCGGTGATACGCTCTTTTCAGGGGGATGCGGTCGTCTGTTTGAAGGCACTCCCGCCCAAATGGTCAATTCTTTGAGCAAAATTCGTCATTTGCCTGACAATACCCAGATATGGTGCGCCCATGAATACACCCTCAATAACTTAAAGTTTGCGCTCACGGTAGATCCGCAAAATCTTGCGCTGACTCAGAAATTTGAAGACGTTCAGAAGATGCGACAGCGCTTAGAAGCCACAGTGCCTGCCGACTTAGGCACTGAAAAGCAAACCAACCCTTTCTTGCGCTGGGATTCTGAGGCAATCTTAACAGCCACAAAAACGCAAGATCCAGTTCAAAGCTTTGCAAGATTGCGAGGCATGAAAGATCAGTTTTAAGTCCTCGAACTAAACCGATGCTTAGAAGACTTGAATACAGTTGCTGAGTTTTTGTTGAAGTCGTGTTAGACGCGCGATCACCCTTCAAGTGTGGGTTGGTGGTAGAGCTACGATCGCGGTTGTGTCTTGGATAGGACTGCGATCGCTACGCACCAAGACTCCGCAACCAATTTTCAAGATCCGATAGTTGAGAAAAATCCAGTAAAGCCTTGCCTAAATCCTCAAGCTGAATCAGAGAAAGGGTTGTGATTTGGGCTTCCGTTTCAGGGGCGATCGTCCCAAAGCGATGGGCTATCAATCGAAGCGCAAAGGTTAATTCTCCCTCTTTCCGTCCTTCTTGTCGCCCCTTTTGTTCTCCCTCTTGAAGAATCTCTTGATAAATCACAGATTGCTGCATGATTTCCCTCCTGAGAACCTGATTGATAAATCCTTTCTCTAATATTAACCCTGCCAGAATCCCAGCAGAAGCCGCTACATTACTTTGAACCCGCTTTTCCTCAATCGCATCAACCTTCGCTGCTACTTGACGAAGGGTTTGAGCTTTGTCTGGAGTTTTGCTCAGAACCGCTAAAGGCAATAACCCAGTTGCTTCGAGAAAAGGCTCAGTGGGTTGCTCCCACAGACGGATCACCTCAAATTCGTGCCGCATACCAGGAATTTCAAATAACGTCTGATACACCAGCTCGGATCCAGTCGGATTGAGATAAATGACAATCTGCCTGACCCGTTTATGGGGAAAACGGCGGTACAACCTCAATCGGTAGTCTGCCATGCGAAACGGCATAGTAGGGTCTGGCTCAGTTTGGAACTCGATCTGAAGAATTAAATCGTCAGAATCCAGCAAAATTAACGAATCAGCTCGAATCGGCTCTAAGGATAATTCCGTTGGAGTGAGCTTCGTGAAGGGAATGGGTTCACCGAGTAACCAAGTGGCAAAATCAGCCGAAAAGGTTTCTGCAAGGAACTTACAAGTGGGGTCAAACATGAAGGGATTTTAACAGATGAACTTGCTCCAAAAGCAACGTCATTGCCAAAACCGATGCCCTCGGTCACACGATCACCGTTACCTATAAGCTTGCGATTTCTGTTTGAGTCCTAAATCCCACGCGCTTTTAGCTGTGGAGGTAGATCAATGTAATTTTGAATGGAATGCCACTCAGAAACAGTGGGTGCTTCTTCATGAAAACTCATCCCAAAATGTGCCGTGGCGGCTGAAGCCAGCGCAGCAATAATCTCGTCATCAGAAATATTTTGAAACCGTCGTTCTAGACCACTCATCTTAGACACTGAGGGGGCTTCACCTCCAAAAACAGCGTGATGCAGCTCTACATTAGGCTGGAGCTGCATTGAGCCATGCTGCAAGACGGTCTGACCACGCCAAGCCTGAGCGCTTCCAATCAATTTAACCCCGTCAGGCATCACAAGATCAGCCGCCGTTGCGCTCTCAAAACAGTTCACCTCACGCTGATAGCCCCGCCCAGCCGTGCCAAACTTAAGATCAAGACCCAGCGATCGCCATCCCTGAATTAGAAACTCGCAGATGTACTCATAGGTTTGGCGGCGATGCCCCGATTGGTGCGGCAACACAATGCAGTACGTCAAATCTCCAGCGTGCAAGACTGCCCGTCCTCCTGTGGGTCTTCGCACCAAGTCGATGGGTTCGTTCTGCCATCGTAGGGTTTGCCAATGGGTAGGCCATTCTTTCTGGTGGTAGCCCAAAGAAATTGCCGCAGGTGCCCAACGATAGAACCGCAGTACAGGAGGATGTTGCCCTTGATGGCACTGCTCAAACAGCCATTGATCGATCGCCATTTGAATCTGCCCCGCACCTTGCCAGAGCGGCAGCAGTCGCCAAACCGTCATTGAGTCCCAATGGTTGTGCATCTGAGAAAAATTTTAGTAGACTTCATCTTAAGAGCGCAGCTTAAAGAAATCAGCAATTTTGACGAAACCCTAGGACTCCACGGCGCTATGTTCACCGCTGTCATCAGTTTTAATATAGCTTTGGCTATTCTTTGTTTAATCGCCGTCTGGAAACTGCATCAGACCCAACGTGCCCTGCGACGGGCGACGCGCTGGCTCATCAACGCAGAGCAGAATACGAACCAGATTCTCTACCCAGCACCCTACTATATTTTGTTGGGGCAATCTGGCGTAGCGCAGCGTCAAAGACAAGTGGCTGGGCTTGGGACGATACAGCAACAGGTCATTCGCTTCGCAGCACTTTTGAAGCTGATTCAGTGGATATACCAGCGCCAAGCTTGGCCGAGTCAAGGTCGCTTTGCCTCCCGCGTTAAGCGGCTGAGTTAACCATTAACGCATACTATTGAAAGCTAAGCATTACAAAGCAACTATGGCAAAGCAACGTTCAGGATTGTTCCTCGGTGGATTTTTGTTAGGCGCAGCGGTGGGCGCGGCAGCAGGCTTACTGTATGCCCCAAGAACAGGCCGTCAAACGCGGCAGCTCCTCAAAAAATCGGCGGATACCCTACCTGAACTCGTAGAAGATCTTTCGAGTAGCCTCCAGCTTCAGGCAGATCGACTCTCAGAATCGACGCTGCATCAGTGGGATGAAACCTTAGAAAGACTACGTGAGGCTTTGGGTGCAGGGGTTGAGGCGGCAAATGCCCAACGTCGGAGCATTCAGAAACTAGACTCTCAACCAGAAAAGCCACGATAGACCATCGGTTGATAGGATGTCACAGTATTGATAATTTCGTTTAGGAATGAAAATAAAATAACATCCAGGTTTTGTAGGGGCGGGTTTTGCCGAAAAATCTAGAATTTTCTAATGCAGTATCAGCTAAACCCGCCCTTAGGTATGTGAGGGTTTTCTAAAGATTGGACGTTATTAAATTCATGATCCCTAATTGTGTCGTTTCAGGGCACCCGTGACTGAACCCATTTTCTGGCTTCTTTGCTCATTCTTGCTAGTGGCAGTGTGCTTAACTGCCGTGTTGATGGCTGCTATCCCCGCACTGCGAGAACTAGCGCGTGCTTCTCGCAGTGCAGAAAAGCTATTCGATACGCTACACAGAGAGCTACCACCCACCCTTGATGCCATTCGCCTCACGGGTTCAGACATTAGTGATTTAACGGATGATCTCAGCGACGGCGTTGAAAGTGCAGGGAATGTTGTTAAACAAATAGACCAAAGCCTTCAGGTTGCCCAACGTCAGGTCAAAGAAGCAGCCATCACCACTCAAAGCGTTTGGGCTGGCGTTCGGGCTGCTTGGAAGAGCCTCAAAAAACCCTCGTCTAAGCGCAATCGTCGTGGGCGAATCCAGCCTCTACCTTCAACATCAGAGCGTCGAGTTTCTACGGGCGATCGCTCCGCACCAAGAGTCCGCCCCGCACCCAAAGTTCGCCCCACCTCAACTCTCCAGCGCCAATCTTCCGTCGATTTTGCTGAACCGCCTTCATCCGCCATAAAGCCTTCTAAAAGATCATCGGCAGAAAGCCACGACGTGTCTTTCCCTTTAGAACAGCGCTTTGAAGCATTTCCAGAGCAGTCTTCTCTCTCTGAACTTGAATAGCCTGTTTTTCCCCGCCAGCAATGGTTTGGAAAAGCTATCCTTAAGGGACATAAACATACGTTAAGATTCGCAAGGGTAAACCTCCCTCCCGTCTTGATATGGACACTTTTATGTAGTGTCAGGCGGTCGCTTTTATTGACAAAAGCGAGTGATATAGTGGCTGCGAGGTTTGTGGTTTTTTGGTTATTGTGGTTGTAAGGAGCATGAAGTAATGGGCATCCCGCTCAAGCAAGCAGTTGAAATTGGTTCATACCTGGTTAAGCAGCGGCTAATGGGTCGTAAGCGGTTTCCGCTGGTGCTCATGCTGGAGCCACTATTTCGCTGCAACTTAGCCTGCACAGGCTGTGGCAAAATTCAGCATCCCCTTGAAATTTTACGCAAAAACCTGACCCCAGAAGAATGCTTCACTGCGGCTGAAGAGTGCGGCGCACCGGTGGTTTCTATTCCAGGGGGAGAGCCGCTGTTGCACCCTCAGATTGAAGAGATTGTGACGGGGCTAATTGCGCGTCGTAAGTTTGTGATTATGTGTACCAATGCGATTTTGCTCGAAAAAAATCTGCATAAGTTTAAGCCTTCTCCTTACTTCACGATCATGGTTCACCTTGATGGCCCTCGTGAACTTCACGATAAGAGCGTGGATCGTGAAGGGGTCTTTGACGTTGCGGTGGCGGCTATTAAGGCTGCAAAAGCGAAAGGCTTCCGCGTCAGTACCAATACGACGGTGTTTGATGGTGCTGACCCAAAAATTATGCAGGAGTTCTTTGACTTTTTGACCGAGTTAGGGACGGACGGTATCAACGTTTCTCCTGGCTATAGTTATGAGTGGGCACCCGATCA
>JBGSVR010000345.1:0-3376 GCA_041752855.1 Thermosynechococcaceae cyanobacterium | reverse complement strand
CAGCAGCGTTGACTTGCCAATGCCAGGATCTCCACCGACCAACACCAGCGAACCTGGCACAATGCCGCTGCCTAAAACCCGATCTAGCTCAGAATAGCCAGAGCTAAAGCGCTGGGCGGCTGTCTCTACAATTTGGTCTAGGGTTAAGGCCGCATGAGCTTCTGGAGTAGCGCCAGCGCGTTTAAACCGAGACTGCTGCGAAGAAGCCGCGCCCAGGCGGGTGCCATCTATAATGCCCGTTGAGGCGGCGGGTACAGCCTGTTCAACTAAAGTGCCCCAGCTACTGCAAGCCGGACATTTACCAAAAAACTGACCCGACTCTGCGCCACATTCATTACAAACAAATTTTGTTCGTGCTTTTGCCATACAAAAACCATACAAATCTTAAACAAAATTAAGGTTTACCATTTCTCAAAGCGCTATATATGAAAGGCTTTTGGAATTTTTATTCTTAACAAACTTCATGGTAACTTAATAAAAGAGGTCGAAAAATGAGCCTTCAAAGCCGACCAAACTTTAAGGAGTGTTAAGTCAGTTGGAAAACCATAAAGAAAGAATTTTGGTCGTGGATGACGAAGCGAGTATCCGCCGAATTCTGGAAACCCGACTTTCAATGATTGGCTATGACGTCGTCACCGCTGCCGATGGAGAAGAAGCGATCGAGGTATTTCACAATGAAGTTCCAGATTTGGTCGTTTTAGACGTCATGATGCCGAAGCTAGATGGCTACGGTGTCTGCCAAGAGCTTCGTAAAGAGTCGGATGTGCCTATCATTATGCTGACTGCCTTAGGTGATGTGGCAGATCGCATCACAGGTTTAGAGCTGGGGGCTGATGACTATGTGGTGAAGCCATTCTCACCGAAAGAACTCGAAGCACGGATTCGCTCTGTGTTACGCCGTGTGAGTAAAAATGGTAGCCCGGGCATTCCTAGCTCTGGCGTGATTCAGGTCACGAGTATTCGTATAGATACGAATAAGCGTCAGGTTTATAAAGGCGATGAACGAATTCGCCTGACGGGGATGGAGTTTAGTCTGCTGGAATTATTGGTGAGTCGTTCGGGCGAGGCGTTTTCGCGGGCTGAAATTTTGCAAGAGGTTTGGGGCTACACCCCTGAGCGCCATGTTGATACGCGCGTGGTGGATGTCCATATTTCTCGCCTGCGCGCCAAGCTTGAAGAAGACCCTAGCAATCCTGAGCTAATTTTGACTGCCCGTGGGACGGGCTATTTGTTTCAGCGCATAATTGACGCCAACGACATCGGTTAAACTGAGGGGCAGCTTACCGAAGCGCTGTATGACGGTTTAGGCAGACCCAACCCTATGACTTGGTGGCAACGACTCAAAAAGAATCCCCTTGCCCGCTTTGGCATTGCGGTTTTGCTGGTTTTTTATATCGCAGTCATCGGGGCAGATTTCTTTGCACCTTACGACCCCTACGTCTCTCAGCCCGATGGGTCTTTGCTGCCACCCACTCAGGTTTACTGGCGCTCAGAACAGGGCATCGGGCCATCCGTTTATCCAACGACTCAAGGTCCTGTAGATGTCAATACAGGGAAGCGTCTAATTAAGCAAGACCGAACGCAACCCTCTGCGGTTCGACTATTTGTAAAGGGTTCTGAGTACCCTTTTTTGCAGCTTAAGCTACCGCTACCCACGCGGTGGTCGCTGACGAATCCTAAGATTGATCAGGTGGTGATGTTTCCGGGCTTTAAGTGCGATCGCCATCTCTTTGGCGCAGTTGGCTCTGGCAAAATCAACCTCCTGGGTACCGATGAGCAGGCGCGCGATCAGTTTAGTCGATTGCTGTACGGCGGTCGGGTTAGTCTTAGCAGTGGGCTATTGGGCGTTGCCATTTCATTTCCGCTGGGGATGTTGGTGGGCGGAATCTCTGGGTACTTTGGTGGCCTAGTCGATGGGGTTTTGATGCGCGGCGTTGAGGTTCTCATGACCATCCCCTCGATTTATCTGATTGTGGCGCTGGCGAAGGTTTTGCCCGATACCCTCAGCAGCAGCGATCGCTTTATTCTGATTGTGCTGATCACTTCGCTGGTGAGCTGGACTAGCCTAGCTCGCGTCATTCGAGGGGAGGTTCTTTCGCTAAAACAGCGGGAATTTGTGCAGGCTGCGAGAGCCGTGGGCGGTCAGCCGTTCTATATTATTGTTCGCCATATTTTGCCCCAAACCGCGACCTTTGTCATTATTTCAGCGACCCTATCTATCCCTAGCTTTATTGGGGCAGAATCGGTTCTCAGCCTAATTGGATTGGGAATTCAGCAGCCCGATCCGTCTTGGGGCAATTTATTATCTCTGGCAACGAATGCCTCTATTTTGGTTTTTCAGCCCTGGCTGCTGTGGCCACCCGCAATTCTCATTATTTTGACGGTGCTGTCTTTTAACCTCTTGGGTGATGCGCTGCGGGACGCGCTGGATCCTCGGAGTGTGAGACGCTGAAGTGGTTTCCAGATTAGTTTTGCCTGACTTGCCGGTTATTAGGATAGGCGATCGCCATTCCGTCAAACGCATTGAGCCATAGGTCGTTCATATCCTGGCAGTTGCCCATAACAATCAGCAGTGAGACAATAAATGTACAGCTTTTAGGTACATTTATGAATATGCAAAGTACCGCCTCACCAACCGATGCTCGAAAGAACTTTTTTTCGCTTCTAGACCAGGTTGCAAACGATCATCAGGTGGTGATTGTGAAGCGCCGTGACGGTGAGAACGTGGCGATGATTGCAGAATCTGACCTGTCGAGTCTTTATGAAACGGCATATCTATTGAAATCACCCAGAAATGCCGAACGTCTTTTTAAGGCTTTGGAGCGTTCTAAAGCGCGAGATGAACAGCCATTGGATGTCGTTTCGACCGAGGAGGCTATCGCCCAATTAAGACAGGAGCTTTGTCTTGAGCAAGAAAAAGAGTAAGCCCAGTGCTGCTCCATCCCTGCCTATTCAGCGCGTTCCTATTTTTGATAAGGCATTCCGTGAGGATATTGCATGGTGGTTCAAGATGGACAGGGTAAAAGCCAATAAAGTTCTGGACTTAATTTCTGAGGTGATGCGTAGCCCCTTTGAGGGGATTGGTAAACCAGAACCTCTCAAGCACATGGAGTCTGACACTTGGTCGCGTCGAATTGATCTAGAACATCGCTTGGTGTACCGAGTTCGGCAAGACCGCATTGATTTTTTGGCCTGCCGATACCATTACTAAGCGTAGCGCGGGGCAACGAGATCGGATACAGTCAAACTACAGCCGTCTTTAGAAGATAATTACAGTGACGCAGCAGAAGTATCACGCCAAAATTTACGTAACTTTGCGGCCTTCGGTCTTAGACCCAGCGGGGGCTGCGGTGCAGTCTGGTTTAGGGCACTTAGG